>NSLH01000012.1 GCA_002763895.1 [Chlorobium] sp. 445 | reverse complement strand
ACGCAGTTGCTGCAAAGTGAGACGACTGATCTAATGCACTTAGAGCAACTGCTCGCTTACTCAAAAGAGCTCTACTACGAAGACCCACAGTTAGCAGTGGTGTTAGGAAAAGATATTTACAAGCGTGCAAAGAAAATCCAGTATGAAGATGGCATGCAGCGTGCACTCACGACATTTGGCATTGGCATGGTATTTTTGGGCGACCCTGTTTCGGGAATTCGTGCGCTGAGTGAAGTACTGAAACTGGCGGAAAAAACAGGTCACACAGCTCGCATAATAAATACACATAAATTTCTAGGTAATGTCTACCGTCGTATCGGGAATTACAAACTAGCGACTAAGCATTATCACCAAGGTATTCACTGCGTAAAAGATACACTGAAAGTCTTGACTGATTTCCCCCAAAACTCAGAACACAGTGAACTGTGTCATGCCCTAGCAGGCACACTGTTGGGATTGGCAAATATGCTGACCGATGAACTGGCTCAACCAGCTCATGCTCTACCATATCTGCAGGATGCACTTCAACTGGCGCAGAGCGCAAGAAATGAGGATCTTGAGGCTGTCATACTAAATGGTGTAGCGGGTGCATATTTGGCGATGGATAATTTGATGCTAGCCCTGCCTGTTCTGGAACGTAGCCAAAAAATACTGCAACGCTCTAGCTCTCACCGAAGTGCACTCATGCTGATCTCAAACGCCATCATGATTGGCAAAGCATTCCGAGAATTGGGAGAACACAAGCAAGCGGAAACCTATTTGCTTAATGCAGATAAGCAATGCCGCAATAACCTACTCTTCAGAGTTCAAGTGCGCAATCAACTAGGCAAAACCTATCTGAAAATGCGTCGTTTTGCTGACGCAGCAGTGCTGCTCGAAGAAAATTGCGAGACATGTAAAAATGGTCAGCTCAAAGCATATCAATCTGTGGGACTAGATGCACTGATTAGCGCTTACGAGGGCTTGGGAAAAAAAGACAAAGCCAATGCCTGGCGCCAGCAAAAAGAAAAACTAACACAAGAACTACTCAGTGAGGCAACTGAGACCAGTCTAAAAAACCTGCTGATCAATCTTGAACTGCGAAGGCTAAATGAGTATGAGAATTCCGAAGAGATGGTGTTTTCAGCAGGGCACCTGCGCAAAGCAGCAACAAAGAAATATGCTGCCGTTTCACATCCGAGAGAAACAGGGCAAAAAGTTAAAGCCATTCGCGTAGAGCTGTTTGGCAAGTTTATGCTGACTGTGAAAGGTAAGACTGTAACGTGCCCACGAAAGAAGGCTCGACAAGTCTTCAAGTATCTTCTAATCCACTATGGACATAGCGTGACACAAGATACACTGATCGATACGTTCTGGCAAGAAACGGATTTTCTGACAGCAAAGAAGGCACTCAAAAACACAGTGCTACAAATCCGTAATACACTCGACCCCGAGCGTACCGTAAACGGATACGTTGCCACGCGTGACAGTGCATACCATTTAGATTTTGGTGATGATGCCGACATAGACATGCTTAACTTCAAAGCACTGGTTGCACAATTACAGCAACTCAACGGCGATGAAAAATACGGTACGCTCAAGCAAGTTGCTGCACTTTACAAAGGCACCTTTCTAGCAGAAGATGTGCTTGAGGAGTGGACAAGCTACGAGCGCGAATCGCTCAAAGACCTCTATCTTTCCGTGCTAGCGCAACTGGCTCAACACGAACAGAGTGTGCAGAATACGCCTGCTGCGACTAGATGGGCAAGAAAAAATTTTGCAGACTGACTCGCTCTCCGAAATCGGTTATGAAATTCTCTTTACGCTCTACCAAAAACAAAACAACAAAGTTGCCATCAAAAAACTATATGCCGAGTGCGATGCAACCTTCCGAAGAGAATTAGACCTGCCGGTTCCAACACGGTTCGCCAAATTCCTGTCCTAAACTTTTTCTATCTCCTACCTTGCACGGAGACTTTTTGGAGACCTCCACTGCCTACCTTTGTCTGAAAGTTTCGGGAAGCGACATTAGAGAAGAGATACCATGCAGTATGAAAGCCTTTATCAACTTTTAACCAATCGCATCATCAGCGAAAAAAAGAATTTCAACAATCAAAAAAGGAAAGGTTTAAGGCTAAAACCTGTCAAGTCAAAAGGCAGCGCCGTGCAAACTACAAAAAAGCGTCGCCCAACTTGCAACGGCTCATGGAGTTAAGCACATTTTAATAAGAAGCATTTCTTTAACTAAAACGCAATGAACTTATGCTCAACTTCAAAGTGAATCACGATCCAGAAAAAGCATTGTCTAAAACAAAGAATATCCTTTCAGGAAAAGGACTGCTCGGTTGGTTCACCAAGCTCTTGATTGGCAAAGAGGACTTACACAAAATGAACATGGCTGTAGGTCAGGCACAACAGACAGTGAACAGTCTGAAAGAGTTAGAGCACATTCGCCAAGTGGGGGTGCAGGCTAAAGCCCATGTCATTGCAATTCAGGACACAGGAATGCTGCTGAACTATAATCCTGTTGTGCAACTGATGCTGGAAGTGCACCCTGCTGCAGGTGCACCCTACACGGTGGGTATCAGAACACCTGTGTCCAAAATTGCAATTCCACGCGTCGGCGATCAAGTTGTCATCAAATATGATCCAGCAGATCAAATGAAGGTAGCTTTGATATGATCTAGCAGATCAAATGAAAACAGCTTTAGTCCTAAACTGTACTTCTTGGTCTTTCTGCAAGGAAATCAGTTAAAGCGTATAACATTAACGGTGCACTGATAACTGATTTCCTTCATCTGTATGTCGGCTACATAATTGTTTGACTTCAGCAAAAAACGATTGGGCTATAGCAAAGAGAGAATCACGATAGGAAATCGCATATTTTTTTCCGAGCAAAGTTGTATTTTTGCAGTCCATTTTTTGGCAGTTTTGCTCCGCAGTCCAACGGCGTGTAGCGCAGCCCGGTAGCGCACCACTTTGGGGTAGTGGGGGTCGCAGGTTCAAATCCTGTCACGCCGACAACACCCTGCAAAATTTCATAGCATACATTTTAGCACTTCTACCACTCAAAATGGCGCACATCGAGCGTATCGCCGCGCCGCCGCAATTCCTGCAAGGCTTTAATGCCAAGTTCAAGATGCATCTTCGTGTATTGCGAAAACACATGGTTGGCTGACGACTTTGTCTTAATTCCCTCTTTCGTGAGCGGTAAATCACTGACCAGCATCAACGCCCCAATCGCAACCTTGACCGCAAAGCCAGTGATAAACAGCGTGGCACACTCCATATCAATTGCAATGGCGCGCTCCTGAATTAAGCCTTGCTTGAACTCATCATCAAATTCCCAAAAACGGTAGTCCGTCGTATGAATTACCCCCGTGCGGTAAGTATGACCATTCTCGACAAGCACTTGCGACAGAATTTTCTGAATGTTAAATGTAGGCAAAGCAGGCACATGTGCGGGCATATAATGCTGCGAGGCACCATCATCACGAATGGCGGCAATAGGTAAGATAAACTCACCGACTTTAAGGCGTTTGTTCAAGCCACCACACAATCCGAGCATAATCACGGCACGCGGCTTAGGCTTGCGAAATGAGAGCAAATCCATCACCAGTGCGGCAGTCGGACTGCCGATTTTGTAGTCAATCAGCGAGAGGTCTTCATCAGGCACATTCACCGTCTGAAAGCCTGAGCCACTGACTACCGATACACCAAAGCGCTCTGCAAATTCTGTGACATAGCGCGTAAAGTTGGTCAGCAAAATGTAGTTACCTAGTTCGCTGGCAGCACAGCCTGTGTAGCGCTCGAGCATATCCATGCCAATGACTTCTTTATGCACAGCTTTAGGCAGCGCATAGATATCTTGCGAGACTGAACGTTCTGTTTTCATAGATTGTGAAAGTTTTTTATTCATGCATGATTCTTTCTAACTTTAATTTCTCACGAATCCACTGAAAATAATGGAGCCAAAAGTAATTATCGGGAGAAATTCAGATGCCAGCAAAAGAGAAAAATACAACAGCGACGTTAGCTAGCGAGACGCAGGTGCAAGGAAGACTAGCCGGAAAAATTTGTCTAATCACAGGTGGCGCTGGCAACATTGGCGAAATAATCACCGCCAAATTTCTAGCCGAAGGCGCAACCTGCATCATTACGGGACGTAATCAGGAAAAGTTACAACAACTCAAAGCCAAACTGTTTAGTGCCGAGAAAAACGGGCGCTCAAAATCGCTGCATCTTTTAGCGTTCAATGCAGCAAATCCTGATGAAGTGCACGAAGCCATGCAGCAGGTAAAGCGCCAATTTGACAAACTCGATGTGCTAATCAACAACGCTGGTACTGCAGGTCCAAAACAAACGCTGGCAAATCTGCCATTCACACCAGCCGAACTTGAAGCCTTGCGTAATCAAGGCTTTATGGATACAGAAACCGTCTTTGATGCGGTCAATAACATCTTAGGCATTACTTGGCTAATGACACGTGCAGCGTTTGATATTCTATCGGTCGGTGCAAGTGTTGTCAATGTCTCCACAATTTTTTCTCGCACTGAATACTTCGGACGCGCTGCCTACAGTGTACCAAAGTCGGCACTTAATGCACTCACCAAACACCTTGCCAAAGAACTCGGGCTTTCACGCAAAGGCATTCGGCTCAATATGGTCTATCCCGGTCCAATCGACACGGATAGAATTCGCACTGTGTTCAACGCAATGGATAGACTCAAAGGACAGAAAGAAGGGGCAACACAAGAGCACTTCTTCGGTAAGATGATTTTGCAGCGTGAAAATGCTGGTGTGATGACCAAGATATTCCCAAAAGCTGAAGATGTCGCCAATACCCTTCTCTTTCTTGCCAGTGATGAATCTAAAGCGTTTGCTGGACATGCTTTTGAGGTAACAAACGGCATGCAAGTGCCAGAAGAAAGTCGCACTACGCTAACCAGTCGACCGCGCTTGCGCATTGCAGATGGTACAGGTAAGAAAACACTGCTCATTGCAGGCGATCAGATTGATGATGCAATTGGTTATGCAAAACGGCTCTTGGAGGCGAAGTCCAGCGTAGTAATAGCATTTCAGCATCCGGTATATTATGAACGTGCAAAGTCAGACTATCCGCAGTTTGACATTCGACATTTCAATGCCTTAGATGCAGAGAGTCGACACACCTTTTTTGCTTCACTGCTCAAGGATGCGCCAATCGATAATGTGATTGTGCTGCCGCGCTGCGAGAAGAATTTCCAGAATGCGTATTTGTTGGACACAAGCGATGAACTTGCGCAAAAATTCTTAGATCAAGAAATCGTAGGTACGCTGGCTATAGCATCATCACTTGCAAAGTTCTTTGTTGAGGAGCAAGATAAACTGCGTGAGGCGCCACGCGTGATTTTCATTTCTTCACCAGCCTATGGGCGCTCTGTCTATCACGACATTCTGCGTGCTGCCAATGAAGAACTCATTCGCATCTGGCGCGATGAATCCGAAGTGCTCAAAGCACAAGGCAAACAAAAAGTTTGAAGTCGTTGCTTACCAGCTGCTGCGCTTTACGCAAAAAGAGGAAAACAACTTCAATCTGACCGCAGGCTTTGCTTTGGAAATTCTTAACACGGCAAAGAAACTCGAGGAAATCAATCTCTACTTGCCAACTTACGTGGAGCAACCCTCACAGTCAGGCTTGATTGACTCGCTCTATGGCATGCACTTAGGTAAAGTGGCTGTCATTACAGGCGGCTCACAAGGTATCGGCGGAGAAATCGGTCGCATGCTTGCGCTGGCAGGTGCACGCGTGGTCTTAGCAGCGCGCCGAGAATCAGAATTGCAAGCCAAGCGTGAACAAATCGTGAAAGAGCTCATTCGCATTGGCTATTCATTGCCTGAAGAGCGTGTTGCGATTTTGCCCAATGTCGATGTCGCTGATGAAGCAGCGTTAGGACGGTTGGTAGAATTTGCAGTTCAACAATTTGGGCGCATTGATTACCTCATCAACAACGCTGGCATTGCAGGCGCAGAAACTATGGTCGTTGATATGCATCTTAAAGATTGGCGACACACCTTGAAGGCGAATCTCATCAGCAATTTTTCCTTGATGCGCAAAGTCTTACCAATGATGAAACGACAAGGCTATGGCTACATTCTTAATGTCAGTTCATACTTTGGTGGCGAAAAGTATGTAGCTGTGCCTTACCCAAACCGCGCCGATTATGCCGTCAGCAAAGCCGGACAGCGCGCACTTGCTGAGAGTTTTGCAAAGTTCTTAGGTCCCGAGCTTGTCATCAACGCTATTGCACCCGGTCCTGTCGAAGGCATTCGCTTAGCTGGTGAAGGCAATCGTCCGGGACTCTTTGAGCGCCGTAGCCGGCTCATTTTAGCAACCAAGCGCGTAAATGACCTTTACGCTGCAACCATTCAAGCGCTAAACGATGGTGCAAAAATCGAGGACTTGCTCGAGACTATGCAACACAACAGCGTCAGCGAATTGCTCGATGGCGCAACGGTGCATCAACGCCTGCAAATGCTCGCACAGCAGATTCGAAACACAGCCGATAGCCACAGCGCCTCCTACACACACTTGATGGATAAGGGCATTGCAGAAAAGTTCATTGAGCGACTCAAAACGGGCTGCTACCTTACCGACCGTGAGCTTGCGGCAAAGTTCCTGCGCGACTTGCCACTGCCTACTGAAGACTTTTTCAGCAAAGAGTTTCTGCTGCGTGAAGCCAAGAAAATTCACGATGGGATTCTAAGCATGCTCTATCTCAAACGCATGCCAACTGAAGAAGATGTGGCGTTAGCAACCGTGCATTACCTTGCAGCAGGTGGTGTCTCTGGTGAGACCTTCCACCCGTCTGGAGGCTTGCGCTTCGATCGCACCGTAACAGAAGGCGAACTCTTTGGCAAACCTAAACAAGAACGCCTTGCACAGTTTGAAGGTAAAACCATCTACATTTTCAGTGAGTATCTCTTCGAAGAAGCCTCGCGCTTGGTGCGTGCCTACATCGGTGAGTATAAGGTCAAGCAAGTGGTCTTAATGACAAAAAGCACCTACATTGCTGAGCAATTTCGCTTGCGCTTCCCTGAGTGGACAAAGTCAGGGCGGTTGCACGCGCGTGCCATTGGCATGCAGCTCGAAGATGCTATTGACAAAGCCGTTGCTGATTTTGGCAGACCTGACGCCGTGGTTTCTATGCCGTTCGAACCCATTCCCATCAAACCGCTCGTTGCCGATAAATCAGGCAATTGGGAAAATGTCTTCAACGAAGAAGATTTTGAGGAATTGATTGAAAACAATCTCACCTTTCATTTTCGTATTGCGCACAAGTGCTCACTGCTCGGTGAAATGCAAATTGTACTGGTGACACCTAAGACATCACAGCGTTCAACCGATGAAGAATTTGCACTGGCAAACTTTATCAAAACCACACTGCACAGTCTGACAGCGACACTCGGTGTGGAGAACGAACGATTTATTCATCACTCGGCGGTCAATCAAGTTGATCTCACACGGCGTGCAAAGTCAGAAAAACCGCAAACTGAAAGTGAGATTGAAGAAGAACTTGAACGGTTCGTGACAGCCTGTCTGCTGACAACAGCACCGCTGCCTGTGCCAGAAGAATCGCGCTATCGGTCAAGAATTTATCGTGGCAATGCTATTACTGTGTAGGGGTACAAAAAATGATTGTCTCAAAACCATCCAAGGGCACACCTTGGTTGCTCTTTTTTTCTGCATTTCTTTCAGGCGCAAATTTTGCCTTGATAATCGCTGAACTGCAGCGTGTCGAGCAAAGTGGCTACTTCCTGTTGCAAGGCGCAGCAGGAGTGTTCTTCGGGCTACTTGCACTTTGGCAAGTCAAAGAATTGCGCAGCGCACTCAATCCACCGAATACGAATGGCACATACTATGGCAACAATTAAAAACCCTTTTGAATCATCAACGCCTGCACCAGCAAGCGCAACCTCATACAAAAACGAGATAGAGCGATACGCCAAAGGACCAAGCAAAATTGAAATGGCAATTGAACGGCTCTCTGAAGCTAAACTCAAATGGAAGCCCAATCCAAAAAAATGGTCAATTCGCGAAATCGTCTGTCATCTTGCAGATTCGGAGATTGTGGGCGTGGCGCGCATGCACCAAATTGTCTCAGCGTCAAAAGATGCCCCACCAACCCTTGTCACCTACGACCAAGATGCACTAGCAGAGCGATATACCTACAACAGCAATGACGAACAAACTGCTCTGCAAGTCTTCAAAACCGTGCGCAAACATGCAACCGCTTTGCTGAAATCTTTACCAAGTGAGGCGTTCGAGAAGACGGGCGTGCATCCTAAGCTCGGAAAAATGACGCTGACGGAACTCGTAAAGCTTTATGCTGACCATGTGGAGACGCATCTCAAACAAATTGAAGCGCTCAAAGAGCAATTGCAAAGCGATGAGCGCTGATGGAAAAGCATCTTACTGAATCATTGCCATAAATTCATCTTCGTTAAGAACCTTGACCCCAAGTGCAAGCGCTTTGTCAAGTTTTGAGCCCGCCTCACTGCCGGCTACAACATAATCCGTCTGCTTACTTACCGAGCTTGAGACCTTTCCACCGCGCGTGAGCACAAGTTCTTTTGCTTCATCGCGTTTGAGTTTTGAGAGTGTGCCAGTGAAGACAAAAGTCTTGCCTTTAATGCGTTCATTTTGAATGATTTGGCTTGGGGCACTCTGAAGCGTAACACCAGCGCGTGCAAGTTTCTCAATGAGCGTGGCAGTGCGCGGTTTGCGAAAGAAAGTATAAATGCTTTCTGCAATCACACTGCCGACATCTTCTGTAGACTGCAGTTCTTCAAGAGACGCCTGTTGCAGAGCATGGATAGATGGAAAGCGTGCGGCAAGTGCGCGTGCTGTGGCAAGTCCAACATGTCGAATACCCAAGCCAAAGATGAGACGGTCAAAACTGCGCGACTTGCTTTTTTCAATGGCATCCAGAAGATTTTGCGCAGACTTCTCAGCAAAGCGTTCAAGTTTCAGCAGTGCGGATTTTTCCAGCGAGTATAGGTCGCCAACATCTTCGATCAAGCCTGCTGTGAGCAATTGCCGCACGACCGCTTCACCTAAGTTTTCAATATCCATGGCATTGCGTGAGGCATAGTGCAAAATTCGACCACGAATTTGCGCAGGACAATGCTCTTCGTTTGGACAATATAGCCCAACTTCATTAGCGGGCTGAACAAGTTCAGTGCCACATTCAGGACAGTGCGTAGGAGCAAGAATAGGAACTGCATCTGCAGCACGTTTTTCAGGCAGAGCGCGTACGACCTTTGGAATCACATCACCGGATTTTTCAAGCACAACGCTATCACCAAGATGCAAGTCCAAGCGTTTGATTTCATCGAGGTTGTGTAAGGTCGAGCGAGAAATTGTAGAGCCTGCAAGTTTGATTGGTTGCAATTCAGCGACGGGAGTAATGGCGCCAGTTCTGCCAACTTGAAAAGTAACACCTAACAACTTTGTTTCAGCTTGGCGTGCAGAGAATTTGTAAGCAATTGCCCAGCGTGGTGACTTCATGGTCTCGCCAAGAATGGCGCGTTGACGCATGTCATTGAGTTTGAGTACGGCGCCATCGATTTCAAACGGTAATGTATCGCGTTTTTCTTCCCACTCTTCAAGAAAGGCTTGAATGTCGGCAAGCGATTGGCACAGGTGTGCACCGTAGCCAAGGTAAAAACCAAGGGCTTTGAGCAAGTCGAGCCGTTCAAGGTGCGTGAGGCTATCAGCAAGTGCCTCACTATCGAGTTGATAGGCAATGAAGGTGAGAGGGCGTTTAGCTACTTCACGGCTATCTTGCTGCTTCAATGTGCCTGCAGTCGCATTGCGTGGATTAGCAAAGAGCGGTTCATCAGCTTCGGCACGCAGAGCATTGAGTTTTTCAAAATCTTGTTTGAGCATCAAAACTTCGCCGCGCACTTCAAGTTCGCTCGAGAGCAAATCCAGCATAAGTGCAGAAAACGATGCTGAACGCAAACGCAAAGGAATGGTGCGAATGGTTTTAAGATTAGCTGTAATGTCATCGCCTGTAATGCCATCGCCACGTGTAGCACCTTGCACAAAGAGCCCGTTGCGATAGATTAAGCTGACTGCAACCCCATCGTATTTGAGTTCTGCTGCCATCTCAAACTTTGCGATCCCCTCCTGTGCTAAACTTTTCTCTACGCGCTCATAGAACTCTCGCAGTTCTTGCAGAGAGTAGGTGTTCGAGAGCGAGAGCATGCGCCGCTGATGCGTAACGATGGGAAACGCTTTGGTGATGCTGCCACCGACGCGCTGCGAGGGACTGTCAGGTGTGACAAGGTCGGGAAAGTCGCGCTCGAGTGCAAGCAGGCGCGACATCAATTGGTCGAATTCAAAATCAGAAATAAGTGGCGAAGCAAGCACATAATAGTGGTAGTTGTGCCGCTCAATTTCAGCGCGCAGTGCTTGAAGTTCTTTTTCTGCTTCGGCTTTAGTCATAATCTGACGCAAGTGCATTGAAATCAGAAAGAGCACAAAGATAGAAGAGACAAGAAAAACATCACATACAACCGTGGGAGTTGTAGTGCTACCCTGCGTCAGTGCTTCTGCCTTACTTGGGCGGGTGCAAATCGGAGGCGCCCTCATAGAGTGCGCGCGGTCGAATCAGGCGGTTGTCTGCGTGCTGTTCCGTAATGTGTGCAACAAGCCCAGCGATGCGTGAGCAGAAAAAGATCGGCGTATAGAGGTCAATCGGAATGCCAAGCAAATAAAACATCAGTCCGATGGGATAATCTGCATTAGGATAAATGCCTTTTTCGCGCGCCATGACTTTTTCAATCGTTTGGTGGATTTTGTAGAGTTCTTCACCGTCTTTGTGCCGACCGACAAGTTTAGGCACATAGTCGCGAAGCAGCAGCGCGCGCGGATCATACTTTTTCATGTAGACGCGATGCCCGAAGCCCATGATTTTGTCTTTGCGCGCCAGTTTAGCCATAATGATTTCTTCAGCTTTGGCAGAGCCGCCGTTTTCCAAAACCTCGAGTATCATGTGCACACAGGCTTCGTTAGCGCCGCCGTGAAGTGGACCTTTGAGTGAAGCAACGGCGCCAACAATCGCGCCATACATATCCGAAAGCGTCGAGGCAATCACACGCGCCGTGAAAGTGGAGTTAGGAAGTTCGTGGTCAATGTAGCAGGTGAGAATTAGGTCAAACATTTTGGCTGTCTCGGCATCAGGCTTCGTGCCTTGAATCATGTAGAGGAAGTTTTCAGAAAACGACAACGAGACATCAGGTTTGACAATAGGCAAATCTCGATTCGCACGATAAGCATTGACCATAATCGTTGGAGCTTTTGCAAGGATAGAAACCCCCTTCTGAATGTTTGCGGCTTTGGAGTTGTCGTTGAGTAGCGCATGATCTTCGTAGCCGGAAAGAATGGATAGTCCAGTGCGCAGCAAATCCATTGCATCCATGCCTTTAGGTAAGGCTTTGAAGAGCTCATACATTTCATCGGGAATGTGCATTTTATAGCGCATGCTTTCAGCAAAGGCACTGGCTTCACTAGCACTCGGTAAATGCTCATAAATAAGCAAATGCGCCACATCGAGGTACGATACCGATTGTGCTAGCTCAATGAGATCGTAGCCACGAATAATAATTTTTTCTTTGACGACATCCAGTGCGGAGACTTTGGTTTTTACCGCAGGGACATTTTCCAAGCCGGGGACAAATTGCTCACTCATACAAGTTCAGGTTTTTAGTTGTTGATAGACTTCTAATCAAAGCTGTACTTGCCAATGCAAAAGCTAATTGACAATTTCTACACAAACCAAATCGTGATACACTTTAACGTTGGGGTAAGTATTCTGGCAATGCAAAGTCTAAGTGACTGCGAACTGGACGGCATCTACCTGTAGAGTGCAACGACTGTCCAAATGCAGGTCGCTGAGGAGAACTCTGCCTGATGCTATCCGTCTAATGTTAGCGATGCGTTACTGCCGATTTACCAGCGCGCTATCCGCCGATTCGTAGTCATGGTAGCGAATGAGCGCGTAGAGGTCTTTGCGCGTCTGCATGCTCTCTAACCATTTTTCTTGTGTTCCCTGTTCCAAAAGTTCCGTAAAGACGCCTTCGATTGCTTTCATGGCAACGCGCAGGGCAGTTACAGGATAGATCACGATTTTATAGCCCCAGTCTTCGAACTGCTGCGCAGTAAAGTAAGGTGTTTTACCAAACTCGGTCATATTAGCAAGCAGTGGCGCGTGAATTTCTTTTGCAGCAAGTTTGAATTCATCTTCACTTTGCAAGGCTTCGGGGAAGATGATGTCTGCACCAGCTTCCACATAAAGGTTTGCGCGACGAATCATTTCGCTCATGCCAGCAATGGCTTTAGCGTCGGTGCGTGCGACAATAAGCATCTCTTTGCGAACAGATTTTGCTGCACGAATTTTCTCCATCATCTCCTCGGCACGAATGATTTCCTTGCCGTCTAAATGACCGCACTTTTTCGGCATCACTTGGTCTTCGATTTGCACCGCGGCAGCCCCAGCATCTTCAAGTTCTCTGACTGTGCGCATCACATTGAGTGCTTCACCAAAGCCAGTATCCACATCGACAATAAGTGGAAGGTCAGTGGCGCGGGTAATCGGGCGCACAGCGTCTGCAAGTTCTGACAAAGTAAAAAGCCCTAAGTCAGGCAATCCCATGGAGGCTGAGAACGCTGCCCCAGAAAAATATGCGGCGTCAAAACCAACTTTCTGCGCACAAAGTCCGACCAAAGCGTTGAAAACACCTGGGGCTTTAATAATGCCGCCTTGCTGCAAGCGCGCACTAAGACGGGCACCAGCAGAAAGAGATGAAAACTCACGAACAAGCCAAGTCATACACAACAAAGAGTGATATGGTAAAATAGCGTGCCAAGACATTTAGAAAGTTTGGCACATCCGAGCAATGAATCAAACTCAAATGCGAATTGCCTCGACAACCTCTGAGACCGTGTGTTTTTCATAATTGAAGACCATGTCGACAACGCGCTGACGTTGTGCTGGCGTCCAGCAATACTCTGTGTTGGACGTAAGTTTTTCGACCACTTCATCGTCCGTCATGGGATTTTGTGCATGCCCGCGTGGAAAACTTACTTCCAAAGAGAGTGTCTGACCTGCGTCTGTCGTTACAGTAATGCGGTTCGGAATACCGAAAGGATATCCTTCCGTAAGTTTCGGGTCTTCAGCAAGCGTAACATTTTCCTTGAGCATCTTGCGCGTAGTTGGGTCAAAGATGCGCTCATGTGAGAACGACTCTTTCGTAATCTTGCCATCCATTAGCGCCACAAGTGTGATGTATTGAATGGAATGGTCTGCGGTTTCACGTGTTTTCGGCTCCCACTTTTCAGGGTCTTTGGCGATAATTTCGTAAGAGGCTTTGAAGGTGTCGATGTGCAAGGATTTAAGTTTTGCGCCATTCATTTGCTTGTGCAATTTCAGAGCGGCATCGACAGCACTTTGCGCATGGTATTCGACGGGCCAGAATTTGATGTAAGTATCCATGATGCGACGAGGTGGCTCACCTTTTTGCATGCCTGCAAGAAATTTGTCATCGAACTTTTCGCCATTGAGCAATTGACGAAAGAAGCCCATTTCCCCATCGAAAGGTTGATAAGGTCCTGTTACGCCTTTTGCGGCAAGCAGGGCACCGAAGACGCCATTGCGTGCTGAGTTTGCAGCAGCAGCACCTTTCCACATAGAAAGTTCACCTGCACGCGTCTGACGCATTGAAGCATGTGGCACAATGGCAATAGAGATAGCATGCTCAATGGCTTCGCCTTTCAAGCCTAAGAGTTTGGCTGCGCCACACGCTGTGCCAATAGCAATGTAATTGACATGATCCCAGCGGTTCTTGCGCAAGCTTGCAGCATCGCAGAGGTTTATTGGAATTTCATAAGCAATTGCGAGTGCTGTGATAAGGTCGGTTGTTGAGTTGCCGTTCCACTCAGCCAGAGCCATGAGCGCCCCAATCATATCCGACGGGTGTAGCGGCTCTTTGGAAAGATAGGTGTCGTTAAAATCAAGGTAGCGCACACCAACGCCATTGACGAAACCAGCGATTTCAGGTGGGGTTTTGGTTGCTGTGCCCCAAAGTGTCCCACCACGCTGTCCAGGCGCAAGAGCAAAATCATAGGCATAATTGCGCACCGCTTTCGGCGTATCCTCGCCCATTGCACTCATGGCTGTGCCAAAACTATCAAGAATGCGCCGCTTGACTTCATGAATAGTCTCTTTCGGAAGTTTCTCGTAAGTGATGGCATCGGTGTAGGAGGCAAAAAGTTTGCTATAATGGTCTGACATAGATTTTTTTGCTAAAAGGGTTATGAAGCAGTACCAGTAAAAATAAAAAACTTTGCACGAAAAATTCGGGGCAAAACTGCAAGCGTTGATGTCCAAGAAAAACGCAGTGCAACAGTGTCAGGTCAGGACGATATAAAAGCTATGATTTTGCTTCACCCCAGACATCTTCTTCGTCATCATGATCGTGCTGATGCTCATGCGTTGAGTCTGCCACCGTATCTTTTGATTGAGGTTTTGCAAAGTGCTCAAAGCCAGAGTATTGCGAGAGATCTTCTTCGTAGCCATACATATCGCGCAGTTTGACTCCAAACGCCTTAGGCTGCACACGACCAATAACACTAATATCTTTTACGCTTTCAATTTTAGGAAAATCGCTTGGGCGAATTGTAAAGCAGAGTTCATAGTCTTCGCCGCCGAAGAGCGCATAAGTCAAAGCGTCATCTTCAAATTCGCTGGCAATCTCACGCACTTCTGAAAGAATCGGAATGCGATTTTCTTCAAGTAGGGCGCCAGTGCCAGAGGCTTGACAAATATGCTTAATTTCAGAGCCTAAGCCATCGGAGATATCAATCATGGCAGTAGGGACAAGATGCTTTTCGGCAAAGAGTTTGATGATATCGAGCCGTGCTTTTGGTAGAAGATGTTTCTCAATAGCGCTTTGATACTCGGAGAAATCTGGTTTGTAGCTATCGCGGTCCATATCGGGATTTTCAGCAAAAAGCTCAAGCATCAATTGTCGCTCGCGCATCAAGACTTTGAGACCAGCGTAAGAGCGACCGACATCACCGGTGACGCAAATCAAGTCACCGACAGCTGCTCCACTGCGATAAACCAGATGTTCGGCTTCCACTTCGCCGACAACGGTTACTGAAATCACCAATCCAGCGGTTGAGGCAGAGGTATCGCCGCCGACAATCGCAATACGGTATTGTTCAGCAGCTTTCTTGATGCCCGAGTAGAGTGACGTCATCATCTCGACAGAAATTTTTTCGGAAAGCGCAACGGAGACGGTGGCATAAAGTGGACGCGCATTCATGGCGCAGATGTCAGAGACATTGACACTGATAGCTTTTGCACCCAAGTGTTCAAGCGGTGTGGTGAGCAGATCAAAATGAATATGCTCTAAAAGCAAATCGGTAGAGAGGACTTGATATTTACCGTTTTGTAAATCAATTACGGCGCAATCATCACCAATACCTTTTTTGAGTGTGGCAAGCTGTTGCTCGGTGGGCTGAACGATTTGATAGAGCTTGTCAATTAAGCCAAACTCACCGATTTCGGAAACGCGTGTAAATGACATTGCGCAAGGAAAGTTTATATTAGACCAAAATATGCAAAAGTCATTAAAGCGCTGTAATGTATCAGGTTGTTTGAAATTGAAAAAGGAATCTCAAAACCAGTAAACAAATCAATGGGCTTTTTTGATGCCTTCAAGATTTCGCGTCTCAAAGAAGGGCTGAAGAAAACGCGTGAGAATCTCACCAGCAAGATCTCACGCTTAGTCAAAGGCAAAACCAAGATTGATGACGAATTTTTAGAAGAGTTAGAGCAAATTCTCATCGCGGCAGATGTGGGTGTGCAAACCACACTCAAAATCGTGGAAGCGATTTCAGCGCGTGCCAAGAAAGAGCGCTATATGAATGAGGACGAATTGCAGAAAATGGTGCGCGATGAAATTCAGAAAATGATGCTCGATGCTCGCACGACCACGCTGGTTGACTTTGAAGCTGCCTTGCCACATTCACCCTATGTGATTATGATTGTCGGGGTCAATGGTGTGGGCAAAACCACCAGCATTGGCAAGATGGCATACAACTACAAAAAAGCCGGTAAAACCGTCCTGATTGCTGCCGCTGACACATTTCGGGCAGCTGCCACAGAGCAACTTGAAATTTGGGCAGAACGTGCTGGCGTGCCAATTGTAGCACACGGACAGGGTGTCGATCCCAGTGCGGTAGTCTTTGATGCGCTAAGTTCTGCTATCGCAAAGAAAATCGATATTGTACTCGTCGATACAGCAGGACGCTTGCATAACAAAACCCACCTGATGGAAGAGCTTGCAAAAATTAAGCGCGTGATGAAAAAAAAGTTGCCAACCGCGCCCGATGAAGTCTTGCTTGTACTCGATAGCTCAACAGGGCAAAATGCCATCAATCAAGCCAAAGAGTTTTTGAAGGCTGTCGATGTAACAGGGCTTATTCTGACCAAACTCGATGGTACAGCAAAAGGTGGCGTTGTCATTGCAATTTCTAATGAACTTAGCATTCCCGTCAAGTATATTGGTGTCGGCGAGCAGATCGACGACCTGCAAATTTTTGACCGACAAAAATTCACAGAAGCCCTGTTTGAGTAACATAACAAACGTCTGGCGTCGTCGAAGGCTTTGTACATAGCAAGAACGAGACTTACCATAAGACATTTTAACCTTGCAAACTCTGACTATGCCTCTGGATGAACTGTTACACGACAGCGAGCAACTGCTCACTTTAATTTATGAATCAGCGAAAGTAGGGTTTTGCATCACAGATGAGCAGGGTAATTTTGTCTCGGTCAATACAAGTTACTGCAAAATTTATGGCTATGAAAAGGAAGAATTGATTGGTAAGCACTTTACAATGCTCGTGCCAGAGCCTCTGCGTCAGAAAGCAGTGCAGTTGCACGATGCATTTATTGCCGGCAATCCAGAAAGCAGTGCTCTCTGGCGCGTACAGCGAAAAGATGGGACAGAAATGCAGGTGTATGTAACGGCTGAACGACTTATCTCAAAGACAGGCAAACGCTATAAAGTGGCAACCGTAACCCCAATTTCTGATCTGTCTTGGCTGAGCAGTTCAAACCTGCTGGAGAAAGTGCGGGAAGAATCGCAACTGCAAGCCTTGCGCGATACGATGACAACCGTAACCGATATCGTCTTCAATGGCTTGCAAACCATGCTTTTTATCCGCTCAAAATTGGAGCAAAACCGTGCCACACCAGAAGAAGTGCGCCGTTTTGATGAGACCATTAAGCGTATTACAGAGCGTATTAATGCACTTGCAACTGTGACGCGCTACGAGACTAGGAAAATCGCTGAGGGCGTCAATATCATTGACTACACGACTAAAAATAAGAGCGACTCCCGAATGAAAGTCGCTCTATGCTCAATTACTGTAAAATCAAAATGGCGCGCAAGAGGCAAAAGTTGCGCTCTATCGATTGAGAAAGCTGCCAATAGCGTAAGAGGCTTGGACAGAAAAGAATCGACGCATAATTGGCGAGCCTAGCACATCAGGTGTTTGATTGTCTAGAAGGTTATTGACGCTGCCTTGAATTGTAACCCCAACATCTTTCCACTCATAGCCCACCGTGAGGTCGACAACCGTGCGATCGTTGAGGACGCCATTCCAGCGACCGGCGCGGAAAGTGTAGCTTGGAATATGACGTGCATGCAAGACGAGGAACGTTCCCGGTGCTAATTGATTGCGTAGTGTCACGGTGCCTTTGAATTTCCAGTTTGGCGCGTTAAGCAGGAGCGGAATGCCTTGCGCTTCAAATGGATTTTCAGCATTAGAGAGGGTCATGTACGAGATGCTGCCTTCAAGCAAGAGATCATCTGTAAAGTAATATGAAGCGCCTAAGTCGAAGCCTGTGATGACGGCGGCACCATAATTAAAGTAAGTGGTAAGTTGACCAGCAATACCAGGAAAGAGTGGGCGACCTTGTGCATCTTCGAGCACGCCCACACGGCGATTGGTACGGTTATCGTATGCAAAGGTGCGTACGCCATCTGAGATTTGGAATGCAGGACTAATAAAGTTGGTGTAGCGTGAGTAATACGCTACGAAATCAATAAAGAGTTTGCGCTCAAAGAGTCCTTTATAGCCGAACTCAAAGGTATTGACTTCTTCTGGGCGAAGGGGATTATAGACAGCAACGATATTGCCAGTTGGATTGCCTTGTGCATCGGGAGCACCATCACGCACGGTGTATCCGCCTACATTGCCGCGTGCTGCGCCGTTGAAGAGGAAAAGATGATTTTCCAAAATTACAGGCACTTTGAAAGCACGGTTGAAACCAGCACGCAGGTTTTGATTTTCCACGATTTCGTAGCCAAGACTCAGTTTCGGGCTGAACTGCGGATCATAGTAGGTGTGGTCGTCAAGACGGGCGGCAAGTGTCACGCGCAATTTGTTGTCAAAGAAGCGGCGGTCGACTTGCAGGTAGCCGCCGATTTCTGTTGCAGTAATATCAATCGAGAGAAAGTTGGAGACATTGGCAAGCACAAGGTTGGGGTTATTGGAGAGATAACTGCCTTTGGGATTGTAGAAGCGATACTGAAAGCCGCCAACGAGCTCAAAGCCTTCGATGTCGTATCGCAGTTGCAGTTCTGAATCCCAGAGTTGAGATTGGTCGATTGTGGCTGAAGCCGAGTCAATGAAGTCGCGCCGCACTTGTGCAAGCAGCTGATCGCGTGTGAGCGTTGCGCCGCCGGGCAGGGAGCGCAGGCGAATGGCTTCGCGTGCAAACCATTCAGCACGGTCGTGCAGCTGAAAGGACTTGCCTGCATCGTTTGCCGTGCGTGTAACTTGAAAGAACCAGCCGAGTTTGCCAAATGCACCATTGCCCTGCAAACTTTGATACTGAATCTGGTAGTCATTGGCTTCGAGCACCCCGAAGTTGCTGCCGACAAACCCGGTGGAAGAAGAAAAGCCAGCCATAAAACGCAGATTGACATCATCCGTACGGTAATAGAGCCCGCCATCAAGTTTGCGCAGTCCGGCTCGCATTGCAGAGACTTCGGTTTCACGGTAAGCGTAGCCTAAGTCAAAGAAGTTATCGAGTGTCGCGCGTGAAATGCGTAGCCCAGTGGGGGTCTCAGGGTTAAGCAGGGTTTGGTTTTGACCAATGTAGGCAGGTGGAACAAACATAAAGATGTTGCCACTCTCAAATTGATTGGCGTCCATCCATTGACCTGTGATTTTCCAACCAAAGTTGCCAGCATAATCAGCATAGCGCAAGTTAATGTCGTAGAGTGATTGTGTGCCGCCGCGCACGGTAAGGTCAACGCCGGCGTAGTCAAAAGGATTTTTGGTGAGCATATTGACAACGCCAGCATGAGCGTTTGGACCGTAGAGTGCGGCGGCAGGACCGACGACAATTTCAACAGCAGCTAAATCACTGGCAGGATTCGGCGCAAGCATAAATTGCGGCAAGCCAAGACCAGGCAACGTGGCAAGCCGACCATCAATGAGCGTCAGCATGCGCGTGTTGAACTGCGTGTTAAGCCCACGCGAAGTAATGTCGACCGTGTTGATACCGCGTTCAACAAAGTCAATACCTTTGAGTTTAGCAACTGCGCCCAACGGTGAGGGACTTGCACTTTGACGCATGGCTTGAATGTCCGCGGTCTCAATCGTAACAGGCGCATCCAGTTTTTTCTCTGCTCGACCTTTTGAAGCTGTAACTACGACTTCATCGATCACACGCACTGATTCGCGTAACTTGAAATCCAGCTGTGCTGTGCCCCCTTCAGAGAGAGTAACTTCAAGTATTTGTGGTTGATACCCAACATAACGAGCAATAACTTTGTATGTTCCTGCAGCAATACCTGAAATCTCAAACGTGCCGTTTGCTTTCACACTTGCACCGAAGCGTGTGCCTTGAACAAGCACGCTGGCACCGATAAGTGCTTCGCCCGTAGAGGCGTCTTTGACCGTCCCTGTAAGGGTTGCCGGTTGTGCAAAAGCAAGCAAAGGAGAAAAGAAAAAAATGACAATCGCAAAGAGCGACAAGGGTAACGGTTTTTGCATCATCATAGTTATTTGTTGTTGTTGCTGAAAGTCAGCATTTCGGTATCAAAAAGTGCAAGAAACTAAGGAATTTTTCGAGAAAAGTAATCTTCGTTGTGCTCGCAGCAAAAAATCGGTAACTTTCTGTAGATCTGTAATGCTACGAACTAGAACTAACTAAAAATTAGCAGTCGTTTCGTGCTCATCTCAAAGAGTTTGTTTGTCTTGATCATACCTCTGCTGCTTGCACTACTCATACTCTCTGAAAAACAGGGGGCACGGGTAAACTCTGCACCTGTGTCAGCGTTGCAATTATCTACATTCAATAACTTTCCAAAAGATAGTGTGCTTGAACAGATTCGCCACTACTGGCGTAGCAACATCGACAGTGTAGCCTTTTATGCCGACGTGCTTAGGCAGTACGCCGTTGACAGAAAAGACCCGCACGCCGAAGCGGAAGCCTTAGATGCGATAGGTTATGCATATGAGCGACAAGCAAAATACGATACGGCACTAACAATACGCCAGACGGCGCTGCAGATTTGGCAATCGCTGGGCGACCTTAGCAAAGTGGCTTGGTGCTATCACAGTTTGGGCAACATCTATAACGATCTCGGTGTTCCTGATGCAGCACTTTCTTTTCACTACAAAGCCTTGCAGATTCGCAATTCTTTGGGCAATGAGCAGGATATAAGCTGGTCGCACAACCACATTGGTGAGATATACAGTAGCCAAATGAAATATGACCGCGCACTCTACCATCAACAGAGCGCACTGAAAATATGCGAGAAGTTGAATTACAAGCCGGGATTAGCTTCGATCCACAATGGACTGGCAATGACGATGTTAAAACAATATCAGCTAGATGAAGCTATGCGGCATGCGTGGGCAGCGTTAGCGCTGGCAGATTCAATTGGCGATGCGTTTTACAAAGCCGCAGCACTAAACACACTTGGTGATGTAGACATGAAAAGACGCTTAGCACGTCAGGCACTGACGCATTATGCAAAAGCGTGCTCACTCTATGAAAAACTTGGACAGACTCGATACATTGCGGCAACACACATACGCCTAGGAGAAGCATACCTTGCACTAGGTGAATATAAGCAAGCCCTCAAGAACACTTCTTTTGCCATAGATGCGGCGCTGCGTATCAAAGCAAAGAAAGAGGAGAGTGAAGCCTACCGTGTGCTTACAGATATTGCTTTAGCAAAAGGCGACTTTAAGCAAGCGGTTGCTTTTCAGGGGCAGTACCTTTTGTTGCGCGATTCAATCTTGTCGGAAGAACGTGAACGCAACATTGCCTACCTTGAAGAAGAATTCGAAAGCAAGCGCAAAGATGAGGCACTGAAAGTGCTAAAAGAAGAAAAAGAACGTGAAGTGCAACTGCGCTTTGCGATTTCACTCTTAGCTGGATTTAGCGTGGTGGTCAGTGTGATAGCCGCCGCATTATTTTTTGTCTTGATGCGTCGTCGTAAAGCAGAAGCCGAAAATGAAAAGAAACGCGCAGAAGTCTATGAACGAATGGCACATGTGCAAGCTCAACTGCGCACTGAAGCAGAACTTGTGCAAGCTGATTTATACATTGAGCGCAGAGAATTAGAAAAAGCCAATCGCGCACTCGAGCAAGCCCTGCAAAAATTGGCGGAAAAACATGATGAAGCCGAAAGAGAGCACGAACGTGCGATGGAAGCCAATCGCAAACTCTCTGAAGCGCTTGCTATAATGGAGCGTCAGCGTGATGAGCTTGCCGAGCAGCGCAAAATTGCCGAAGAAGCCAGTGCATTCAAAACGGAACTGCTGACCATTGCCGCACACGACCTCAAAAATCCACTTCAGGTCATCATTGGATTTGCACAATTAATGAAAGAAAAAGAAGGCGTAGGTAAGTTTGCAATGCAAATTGAGGATGCGGCGCGCAAGATGCTCTTGCTGATCCAAGAACTTCTAGAAAGCAGCGCAGCGCAAGCAGGCAAGCTCGAACTGCAGCTTGCGCCAACTAACATTAGCTCGCTTGCCGCCCTGGTGGTAGAGTTTAATCGAGTAAACGCTGAAAAAAAAGGACAAACGATTTACTGTGACGCACAGCCTGAGTGTTATGCCATGGTCGATAGCAAGCGCTTCATGGAAGTGTTGGAAAACCTGATTTCAAATGCAATCAAGTATTCGCCGCCAAACAAGAGAATCTTTGTGACAGTGCAGAAAATCCCTCTAGGACAAAGTCATTGGCGACGTAGAACCGACTGGCCAGAACAATTAAACCTCAGTGATGTCATTGAAGTTATGGTGCGCGATGAAGGACCGGGTATCGCAGCAGATGAGATCCCCAAACTTTTTACTAAATTTCAAAAACTCTCAGCGCGCCCAACAGCTGGAGAAAGCTCGACGGGATTAGGGCTTTCAATTGTCAAGCAACTTGTGGAACTTCACGACGGCAAAGTGTGGGCAGAGTCAGAAGGTGAAGGTAGAGGCACCACGTTTTTTATAGCACTGCCTGCTTACAGTACAGAAGGAAAAACTCCAAATTCATCTGAACAAACACATCATGACTTCAACGCAACCGGCGCTTCTTGTAATTGATGATGACCCTGCACAGTTTCAGTACTATGCTGCAGCCCTGTCAAGATTTAACTTAAAGATAGAGCATGCATCCGATGGGTATGTAGGACTGAGAAAAATTTCTGAGCAATACTACGACCTTGTTCTGCTCGACATCTCAATGCCAAAAATGTCAGGTGTGGAGTTGCTGCGCGCTGTGGAGCAAATGCCACAAATCACACTGCCGCTAACAGTCATTATCAGCAGTCTTGATCAAAAAGAAACCATGATGGAAGCACTCTCGCTTGGCGCAAGTGCCTACCTTTTGAAACCCATCAATGTAGAGTCGCTCAAAAACCTTGTCAAGCAATACACTGGCTTGCTGGAACAAGTGCAGACCAGTCGGACAGAAGAGCAAAACGGTGGGCGCACTGCGACGGCACAACTGGGAGCTCTTGCGTCAGGTAGCTCTAAAGAAGACAACAGTGTGTTTGCCCCAGCATCTAAACCTGTGAAGAAAAGTCAGTACACCTCACTCTCGCAAGCTATGGCAAGCATGGTGTTTCAAAAAATCATGGGGACATTAGTTGTAGAAACGCAAGTGGGCATCGGGCGTCTGAAATACTTTCGTGGTAAGTTGCAAAAAGTCGAATTCTGCGGTCAAAGCGGTATCGATGCTCTGGAATCGTTGCAAAAATTGCCAGCGCTATCTATCACAATAGAACCTTAAGCCATAAATCGAGCACGTGTTTTCTCTAATTCATTATCATTCACCCCAGTCGCTGCAAGCATTGCTTGCAAGGCGCAGTGCTCTCGAGAGCGATGCCGAACAGCGCGTCAAAGAAATTCTTGTTGCAGTCAAAACAGAGGGCGATAGTGCAGTACGGCGTTTTGTAAAGCAATTCGACGGTGTCGAGCTCAAGTCTTTCCAAGCTACAGCAAAAGAGCTCAATCAGGCGCTAAAAAGTGTCCCAAAATCACTCATCAAAATTTTGGAGAAGGCAGCTAAAAACATTTTGCATTTTCACGAGCACGAACTGGAGAAGAGTTTTTTCTACGATGATGGTGATGGGGTAATTATTGGTCAAAAAATCACGCCAATTGAACGGGCGCTCTGCTATGTGCCCGGAGGTAAAGCCGTCTATCCCTCATCAGTCTTGATGAATGTCATTCCAGCAAAAGTTGCAGGTGTGAGCGAGATTTATCTGACTTCACCTGTGGGAAAGTCGCAAACGGTGCATCCATACATTGCAGCAGCAGCTAGTGTAGTCGGTCTAAAGCAGGTGTTCAAGCTCGGCGGAGCGCATGCAATTGCAGCATTTGCCTTTGGCACACAAAGCATCCCGAAAGTCGACAAAATCACAGGTCCAGGAAATAAATATGTAGCAATTGCAAAGCGTCTGGTCTTCGGTGAAGTCTCAATTGACTCGATAGCAGGACCATCGGAAATAGCTATTATTGCCGATGAGAGTGCTAAGCCGGCGTTCATTACTCTGGACCTTTTTTCACAAGCCGAGCATGATGAAGACGCCTCTGCCGTGCTCATTACACCATCGCAAGCATTAGCCGATCAGGTGCAGAAGGAAGCGATGGTGAGACTATCCAAAATGAAGCGTAAGGCGATCATTCAATCGGCCATAGAGCGGCACGCTGCAATTATCCTGGTCAAAAATTTGGATGAAGCCTGCGAAGTTGCCAATCTGCTTGCACCTGAGCACTTGGAAGTGCAAACTGCAAGTCCATGGGAACTGATGCCTAAGCTCAAACATGCTGGTGCAATTTTCTTGGGTGAGTACTCGAGCGAGCCAGTCGGCGATTATTTTGCAGGACCTAACCATACTTTGCCGACAAGTGGCACCGCCCGCTTTTTCTCTGCGCTCTCCACACGAGATTTTCTCAAACGCACCTCTATTATTCAATATTCCAAGACGCGTTTGATGAAAACCGGTAAAGATATTGCAGCTTTTGCCGATGCCGAAGAATTGGACGCACACGCCGAAGCGATACGAATTAGACTTTCAGCGAAGCGATGAAAATTCTGACGAAATACATCTTAAAGCAGCACATTCCGCCCTTTATCTTTGCATTTTCTACGGTGATTTTCGTCTTCACGGTGCAATTCCTGACACGCACACTGGATCGATTGGTAGGCAAAGGACTTTCGATTGCAACGATTACGGAACTGGTGGTGCTACAAATGGCATGGATGGTCGTGCTGGCTGCCCCAATGGCATCGCTAGTGGCAACGCTGATGACCTTCGGCAACCTTACCAGTACGCTTGAGATGACGGCAATACGCGCAGGTGGAATTTCGCTCGGGCGCATACTCTTGCCAGTGCTGAGCGCAGGATTGATTTTAACCTACCTTGCCGAACGGTTCGGTAACGTGGTCTTGCCCGAAGCCAATCATCGCGCAAAAGTCCTGATGATGGATATTTCGCGTCAGAAGCCTGCCTTTGCACTCAAAGACAATGTCTTCTCCGATATGATTTATGGCTACTCTATTCTCGCAAGAAAAACAGTCGATACCACATCAAAACTCTATGGCGTAACGATTTACGACTATTCACAACCGAATACCACAGCGATCATTACCGCCGATTCAGCAGAAATGGAATTTAGCAGCGATGGCAATCATCTTTTGATGATACTCTATCAAGGTGAAATGCATGACATCGACCGCGACACACGCCAGAGTTATCGCCGTGTCAGCTTTTATGCCCATCGTATACTCTTCGATGCAACAGGCTATGGCTTCGAGCGTTCTGATGAAAGCACAGTCTCGCGCGGCGACCGTGAACTCTCAGCCAGTGATATGCTGGCAATCTGCGATAGTCTCTTGTTGCAAATAGCTTCTGCAGAAAAGAATTACCAGAAGGCACTCTTCGCTCACATACAAGAACTCGTATTACCTCACTCAAGGCTACGACAAGATACACTGAGTCAAATTCAGATTCAGCAGTCTTCCGAACCTGACCTATTGAGTCCTGAAATCGATTCGCTATTTGCTGTGCTGGCACAAACGCCTGCTATGCCAATGACACTCGATTCAATTGGATACATTCGCCGCGTGGAAGGAGCACGCCGTGAAGCCAGTCTTGACTATGCTATTACAACACTGCGCAATCAAATGACTGCGACCTCTGGCAATCTTTATACGATAGACAATCAGCAAAACGCAGTGAGCACTTATATGGTAGAAGTGCACAAAAAATATGCGTTGCCGTTTGCCTGTTTTTTCTTTGTGCTCGTAGGTGTGCCACTTGGGGTGCTCACAAAGCGCGGGGGATTTGGTGTAGGTGCAGGACTGTCACTTATCTTTTTTTTGCTATATTGGATATTTCTTATTGGTGGTGAAAAATTAGCCGATAGACGACTGCTCTCCCCAGCTGTCGCAATGTGGTCAGGCAATGCGGTGATTCTTTTGATAGGTCTCTTCTTGCTCATGCGAGCTTCAGGTGTAACTTTCTTGAAATGGCCAAAAAAACTTTGACTTACTGACTTAGAATTGAAAAACTTGAGAGGTATGGCGGTTTTTGAATAGTCAAACAAAATCGTCTATATTTGCAACACGGTGTTATAATGCAGTCGCACAAGCAACTTTTGAGTAACTAAAACCAAACACCAGTTTTCACATCTCCGTTAATATCAAAAGCACAAAACCAACATGAGTCACAGCAAACTCCTTTCACTTATTCTTTGGTCAGCGGTGCTAAGTGCCATCGTCTCAGGATGTGCTGCATGCAGTTCCGCCCCTGTTGCGCCACCAAGACCCGTGATCAAACTGTTCGAAGCAAAACACAACATCATTGAGGAGGGTAAATCGACAACCATTTCTTGGGCTGTTGAAGATGCCGATACTGTAGAAATTAGTGAAATTGGAATCGTGGAAGCTGAAGGCTCAAAGACACTTCAGCCAAGTGCAACCACAACTTACACGATTAGAGCTGTTAAAGAAGGCATGGTAACGGAAATGCCAATTAGTGTAACTGTAACACCACCGCCGCCAGCACCTACCGTGGTCTTCTCAGCTAATCCAACCAGCATCAAAGCTGATGAAAAGTCCATATTATCATGGGACGCCAAAAATGCAGAGTATGTAGAAATTCGTGAAGGAAACACCCTGATTGGGCTTTTCCAACCGAAGGGAACGTATGAAGTCGTTGGAAAAACCAAGGGCACTCTGAACTACAGTATCACAGCGTTTGGTAGAGGTGGTAAAGCAAGTGCCAATACTTCAGTCGATGTAACGGACTTTACAGTAGGCGATAAGATTGCTATCTCTATCAATTTCCCGACAGGGAGCGCTGTAATTCCGCGTGCAGAAGAATCAAAACTAACTGAAGTTGTCCAACTGCTCAAGCAAAAGTCAAACCTGCTCATTGAAATTTCTGGTCATACCGATAACACGGGCGGTGGACGATTGGCACCGAAAGGCAAGAGAGAAACGGACAAAGCCTATGAGCGTCGTGTAGCACAATTTGAAGCACGCCGTAAGAGAGCAAATCAGATCTTGTCACTGCGTCGTGCTGGTGCTGTGCGTACCTACCTCATTAAGCAGGGTATAGCGGCACGCCGCATGTCCGTCAGAGGGGCAGGTGAATCCGAACCAATTGCTGATAACGACACGGAGGAAGGTCGTGCAAAAAACCGTCGTATTGAACTGCGTGCAACGGGCACCATGCAAGATGTAAAACAAACACGTGAGAGAGCGCGTCAGGTTAGAAAAGCAAGAGGTGTAAATTAGAACCGCAGTCAAGAAAGGCAAGTCGAGCAAAGACTTGCCTTTTTTGTTTGCATAGAAAGACGCTTGACAATGAGCCTAATGGTGAGCATATCGGGAATTCGTGGCATTGTAGGAGAAAGTCTGACACCAGACGTTCTGCTCTCTTATGTGCAGGGTTTTGCCACGTGGCTCTACGAACAAAAAAGCGGAGGGCGCATCAATTTAGATGTCGGTGTGCCAAAAGTGGTCATTGGGCGCGACACTCGTCCGACCGGTCAAGCCATTTTGAATTTTGTGGAATCGATATTGGTTCAATCAGGCTGCGCAGTAGTAAATCTGGGTGTAGCGACAACACCGACTGTGGAAATCGCCGTCTTAGAAGAACATGCCAATGGTGGTATCATTGTCTCGGCTTCGCACAATCCGCTCGAGTGGAATGCCCTTAAGCTACTCAATCACCTTGGTGAATTTCTCAGCGCAGCACAAGGCGAAGAGCTCAAACGAATCGTGGCAAGCCGAAAGTTTGTCTCGGCGTCATGGAACAAGTTTGGAATGGCGGTCTCTAACCCACATTATGCCGATGTGCATATTCAAAAAACGCTATCGCTGCCTGTGATAGATAGGGCAAAAATCAGAGCGCGGCAATACAAAATCTTGGTCGATGCGGTAAATGGCGCTGGTTCAGACATTATCCCAAAGCTGTGCGAGGCGTTAGGCGCCGCAGAGGTCATCCGAATTGCTTGCAATGGCAGCGGCATCTTCCCCCGACCCCCTGAGCCGATTGAAGAAAACTTAGTAGAAACACAAGGCCTGACGGCATACTACGGCGCAGATATTGGCATTGTGGTCGACCCCGATGTCGACCGCGTTTGCTTTATCTGCGAAGATGGCTCACTCTTTGGTGAAGAATATACGCTGGTAGCTTGTGCTGATTTTTATTTGAAGCATAAGAAAGGCAGTGTAGTCAATAATCTCTCAAGCAGTTTTGCCCTGCGCGATGTGGCGCAGCAGCATGGTGTACCGTGCTATAGTGCGAAGGTCGGTGAAGCCAATGTCATTGAAGTGATGAAGCGCGTCAAGGCAAGCATCGGGGGTGAGGGCAATGGCGGCGTGATTTTGCCTGATTTGCACTACGGCAGAGATGCTCTGGTTGGCATCACACTTTTTTTGCAAGCCTTCGCAGATTATCAAGAGCGCAATCCTGAGAAAAAACTCTCCGATTTTAAGCGCACCTTTCCACAATATGAGATGGTGAAGCGAAAACTCAAGTGGGAGCACACCACAGTGCATGATGCCTTGCCCAAACTCAGAGCTGCATACCCCAATGCGAAAGTGCTCACCGAAGATGGCGTGAAGCTAGAATTTGATGCAGCGTGGATACATCTGCGCAAATCCAATACTGAACCGATTGTACGCATCTATGCTGAAGCCAGAACCAAAGCCGAAGCAGAGGCACTTGCTGCCGCCTGCATCAAAACCCTGCAAGAAACCACTGAACTTGCTCACTGAAAACATCTGACATAAAAGCAAAACTGCTTGCACCCAGCACTTGGAGCAAGCAGCATTGCCATAGTAAGGAGACCTAAATACAGCACGCCTGTGCGGGAAAATGCGATGCACAAACGCCAGTCGCTGTGCTTAATCGCACTCGAAAGATGGAAAGACCTTTACGCTGGTCACGGTGCCAGTTTCATTGCGGAGCAAGAAGTTGAACACTTGGCTTTTGCCCGCATCCACTTGTCGCAGAGGGGTACCACGAAAGGTGCCATCGTTTGTCAGTGAGAAGGTAGAGACAACCTGAATCTTTCCATTTTGATCGTAGCCTGCGGCAATAGCAACAGGATTTTTACAAGGTGCTTTGCCCGTAGCGCTGAATGTGCCTGTGATACGAAACCCGCCACCTTCAGTTGATGTATTCACATTTGTAATCGTGGCCATAGCGTTGGATTCCTTCAAGCGCAAGCCTTTCGCTGTCAGTTTGCATGAACGGACCTTCCCTTTGACTTTGCTCATGTCGCGCACGCGCTCAAAGGGTGAAGTCTCCCCAGGCGGAATAACGCTGCGTGACGCCATCACTTGGTCAACGGCCATGGTCCCCGCATCTTTTGCAGTAAAACGATCAACGCCAAGCGAATTGCCTTTTTCATCTAAGTATTCAATGTCTATTTGCACAAAGCAAAGCGGATTGGGATGCGTGTTGCGCACTTCGCCAACCACAACGACTGAGCCACCAATGGATTCGCGCAGGCTGTATGAGACAATTTCCACTGGTACCTCCGTTTGTGCATAAAGTGGCGTCTCATAAAGAACAATTACAGCAGAAAGAGCGATGAAAAGGTGTGTGTGCATATTCCTATTTGATGAATACAAGGTTTAAGCAGGCTGATTTCAGGTGCTTGCCATGCTGGTAAGATACAACAGCAGAGTAACCAAATGGTAACCGCACAGGCAAAGCAAAAAAGTAGCCAGAGACAGTCTGGATAACGGTTGGGCAAGGTACAAGCAACTACAGAGCAGGAAGTATCGCACAAAAAGACTTTACGAAAACTTAATTTTTAGCAACTCACAAAATCTCCTACTTTTGCAGCGCTACTCTGATCTCAATCTCAATTTCACACTAAACTGCGCTGTAAAAAACTCATGAAAAAAACATACTCTGGATGTGCATAGTGCTGCTTAGCATCTCTGGTGCATCGGCACAAGCACAGGTAAACTTGCCAAGTTCCTCACCTTACACTGAAACATTTGATGGTATCGGGAGTGGATTGCCCGTTGGCTGGACCGTGCGCACAGGGGCTTCCGCAACAGCATTAGGCACAATTCAACCCCTGACCACAACAGCAACCGCATGGAGTAATACCACAGGACGGTTCAATAACTATGCCTCGGCAGACGCTTTGAGTTCATCTGCTACAGCTTCTGAACAAGCCAGCGCTACTGACCGCGCACTGGGCGTGCGGCAAACCGCAGCATTTGGCGACATAGGCGCAGCCTTTGTGCTGCAAATCGCAAACACAACAGGCAAAAGCAGTTTTACGCTCTCATTTAAACTACAGTCTTTAGACATCACGTCGCCACGCACAGCGACATGGATAGTCGACTACGGCTTTGGTGCAACACCAACAACCTTCACCCCAGCGACCACAACACCAGCGACACTAACAACAGGCGGTTCAAGTTTTACAAACACAACGGTAACCGTTAACTTCGGCGCTGCACTCGACAACCAATCAGGTCCAGTCTGGATTCGAATTGTAACGCTCTCTAACACAACAGGGAGCGGTAACCGCCCTTCAACGGGGATTGACGACGTGCAACTATCGTGGGGCGCTGATACGACACCACCTACCATTGCATCGCTGAATCCAGCAAATAATGCCACAAATGTTAGTTTGAACGCTAACCTTGTGGCCACATTTGATGAACCTATTCAAAAGGGCACAGGCAACATCACGATTCGCCGCACCAGCGACAACAGCATTTTCGAACAATTTGATGTTACCGACAGCCGTGCAAGTGTCTCAGGTGCCGTGCTTACAATCGATCCGAGCGGCACCTTTGCTGGAACGACTGGCTACTATGTAGAAATTGCAGCTGGTGCAATTAAGGATTTAGCAGGCAATAATTTTGCAGGTATCACAGGCAGCGGCACATGGAGTTTTACCACAACCGACCCGCTCAACATTGTAGAACCGTTTGATGGTCCGGGGCTACCAGCAGGATGGACGGCTGTAAGCGTGGTAGGCGCACAAGTCTGGACGCATATCACCTCGCCGCCAGAGCCTTCGAACCGCGTCAATAGCATGCCAGGTGCAGTTCGAATGAATGGATTTTCCAGTGGTCCACAAAACAATGAAGATTGGCTGATTTCGCCCGCCTTTGATCTTACGCCCTATAATTTTCCAATTTTGTCATTTTTCTCTCGCGCATTCTTCAATGGGGCACTGCCGCAACTGGAGCTCTATGTAACAACCAATTACACTGGCGATCCAACTACAACCACTTGGACGCGGCTCAATGGCAAGTTCCCAACTGGCACAGGGTTCTGGCAACAATCCACTGGGATTAACCTATCGCCCTACAAGAGCACGCAGACACGCATAGCATTCCGATATATTTCTTCTACGACCGCAGGTGCAGCAGAGTGGACTATTGATGATTTTGCTCTGACCAACCAGGCCTCGCCACCGCCGCCAGCGTTTGGGACAACAGTAACTGGCATGACAAACTTGCACTTCGGCTTTGTAAATGTAGGCGCAAACTCCGCACCGAAGACCTTTCTTTTTGCAGCAACCGATATCACGACAAACCTCACTGTTACTGCCCCACCACAGTTTCAGATTTCAAAAGATGGAATCACATACTCAAGCGTGCTAACCTACACGCCCACTGAAGCGGCAGCATTCAATACGCTCTATGTGCGCTTTAGTCCAACAGTAGCAAATGCCTTTTCAGGGCGCATCTCATTTGTCAGTGGCAGTAGTATCAATACGCAGGTTGGATATCTATCGGGCTCTTCCTTGCCAACATCAAGCACGCTGGATGTGATGACCTGGAACATTGAGTGGTTTGGTAGCACAACTCAGGGACCAAGCGACGAAGCCTTGCAACTGCAAAATGTGCGCGATGTGATTCTCAACAGCCAAGCGGATATTATTGGTGTTAATGAAATTGCAAATGTTGGGGCGTTCAACAATTTGATTGCCGCACTCAATGCAGCGACAGCACCGGGCACTTTTGCTGGTAGCCTGTCGCCTTTCACCTCGCAATCGTATGATGCAGCTGATGGTCAGCGCGTGGGATTCATCTGGCGTACCGCAGTAGTCAATCCAATTTCCTTCCGTGCATTGCTCACAGAAGGGGTAAGCACAACCAGTGCACCACCACCTTATGCGCAGCCGGGCTATTCGCTACCCGGCTACCCCGGCGGCGATTTAACGCGCTACTGGGCAAGCGGACGATTCCCCTACCTCATGGTCGCAGATGTAACAATCGGTAGCATCACCAAGCGAATGCACTTCATTAGCATCCATGCCAGAGCAAATGGAACAGAAAGTGCAACCGACCAGCGCTACAATATGCGCCGCTATGATGTCGAGGTCTTGAGAGATTCACTACTTGCACAATTTCCTGATGCTGATATCGTGATGCTGGGCGACTACAATGATGATGTGGACGAGACCGTTGCAAATAATCCATTCGGGCGACCACCGGGATTCACGGAAAGCAGTTACTATGCTTATGTCAATGATCCAAGCAATTTCCGTGTGATTAGCGATGTGCTTAGTAATGCTGGACTGCGCTCGTTCCTATCATTTGATAACATGATTGACCACATCATGATCTCAGATGAACTGTTCTCTCAATACATTCCCGGTGGTACGCGCGTGGTTTATGCCAACGAAGACATTCCAAACTACCTGACAACCACATCAGACCACTTGCCAGTGATGGCACGCTTCAACTTCAATGCGGGACAAATTGCAGGTAATTACCAAACACTACCGATTGCAACTTCCGTAACTGCAGCGTCTAATGTTAGCATCACAAACACAGGCACGCTAACGCTCAATGATGTCATCAACCTTAATGGAAAAACACTGCGCGTCAATAACTCTGCGCCCGGAGCGGTAACTGGGACAGGCCACACCTTCAATGGTACATTTGTGCGTGCAATTCAAAGCACAGGCACGCCGTCATATCTCTTCCCAATCGGTACGAGTACAGACAACCGCAGCGCAACTGTAACTTTCACCACAGCACCGGGCGGTACAAATCCTGTGCTCACAGCGTTCTTCAACAGCAGCGACCCCGGCACCACAGGCTTGAGTTCCTTGGGGCTCACCAATATCTGGCGTGATGGCTTCTGGACCATCAATCAGACCGGCAACCCCACAGGCACCTACAACCTTTCCCTGAATACGGCTGGCATATCGGGTATCAATAACCCAACGACGGTGCGCATTATTCGCCGTGCAACCGGCAGCGGCACTTGGGTAGGTGCAACTGTAATTCAAGCTAATGCAAGCTCAACTGCCTCACTCATCACAGCTGAAGGATTCAGTGGCTTCTCAGAGTTCTCACTCTCAAGCGAAAGCGACAATCCCTTGCCCGTTGAACTGACGGCATTTACCGGCAACGCCACAGCAAGCGGCGTGCGTCTGACATGGCAAACCGCCTCGGAACGCAACAACGCGGGCTTTGAAGTGCGCCGCAGCGAAAATGATGACGAGTTTGTAACGATAGCCAGCTATCAATTCTCACCCGAACTGCGAGGCAAAGGCACAAGCAGCAGTACAACAAACTATGCGTTTTTGGATGCCACTGTGGAAGCTGGCAAGCGCTATACCTACCGTTTGCGTTCAGTGGATGTGGATGGCGCCGTGCATGACTATGCGCAGACAGTGACGGTAGAGGTGCGTGAGCCAGTACAAGCACGCGTGTATGAGTATGCGCTGGAGCAGAACTATCCGAATCCATTTAACCCCAGCACCGTGATTCGCTTCACGATGAAGCAGGCAGGGGCGGCTACACTGATCATCACAGATGTGTTAGGTAGAGTGGTGATGCAAGAGCAGCTTCAAGCCAGAGTAGGCGAGAACCTCTATCGATTTACAGCTCAAAATTTAGGTAGTGGTGTGTATTTCTACACCTTGCGAGCACCCGGTTTTCAGCAGACGAAAAAGATGATGCTGGTAAAGTAAGAGCAGGTATGGAATAGAGTCTAAGTAAATTAGCTAGGGGCGAGAGATATCTCGCCTCTTTTGTTTTGGTGGCTTTGCTTTACTTGAATGAGAGTGCAAACAAACTCCGCATGTCTTCATTCCGCTTCCTCACATTTTAATTTTCCCTTACGCTGTTTAACTTCTCACCATCTACATTACACCGTTGCTTCTCGTGCAAGTCCATGATGTATAGAGCAACGGATGATAATTCTTGCCAATTAAACAATGAGAAGTAATTATGAAGCGAGCACTTCTTTTTGCGGCACTTTTCATGATAGCAAACATAGTGCTAGCCCAAGTTTCTACACAACCTTCTGTGCGCGAGATTTTGAGTCTAGATGGTACACTGCGTTTAGAGCGCAACGGCAGCTATAGCCTGAATGGCTACGAATTGTGCATAGATGTAAGCAGCACGCCACGCGCAGTGCAAAAAGGCAACACACAAATGCACAACACGACCAAAAGCACTTGGAATAGCGTTGGCACTGGAGTCGGTGGAATAGATTTCCCATCTGTCCTCGCTCTTGCGGTCTATAATGGTGAGCTGTATGTGGGAGGGTCATTCACGGAGGCGGGGGCATCAGTGCAAATAACATTGCGCGCTGGAATGGGACGAGTTGGAACAGTGTCGGCATACAGAAAAGTAACGGAGTAAATGGCTCTGTCAATGCGCTTATGGTCTATAATGGTGAGCTGTATGTGGGAGGGTCATTCACGGAGGCGGGGGCATCAGTGCAAATAACATTGCGCGCTGGAACGGGACGAGTTGGAATAGCGCTGGCAGTGGCATGAATAATGAAGTCTTTGCGCTTGCAGTGTATAACAATGAACTCTATGTCGGAGGCATTTTCACATCAGCAGGTGGCATCAGTGCAAATAACATTGCGCGCTGGAACGGGACGAATTGGAACAGCGCTGGCAAAGGCTCATCAAACGGCGTAAACGGCGCGGTCAATACGCTGGCGGTCTATAACAGCGAGCTCTATGTAGGCGGCGATTTCAGAAAGGCGGGGGGTAACAGTGCAAACCGCATTGCACGCTGGGATGGCACAAATTGGAACAGCGTCGGCACGGGTGCGGACAACGGAGTGAGTGGTGGAAGTGATCCATTTGTTCGAGTCCTTGCAGTCCACAATGGTGAACTATATGTAGGAGGCTCTTTCACAGCGGTAGGCAGCATGAATGCAAGCAACATTGCGCGCTGGGATGGCACGAGTTGGAACAGCGTTGGTACTGGCTCAGACAACGGCGTCGATAACATTGTCTCTGCCTTCGCAGGCTATAACGGTGGCTTTTACATTGGGGGCTTTTTCACACAGGCAGGCAGTGTAAATGCAAGCCGCATTGCGCGCTGGAATGGCATGAGTTGTAGCAGCATCGGTAGCAGCACAAAGCATAAGGGCTTTGCCTGCGTAGGGTATAGCCATAAACTTTAGTGGCGCACTCTCCCACAAAGATGCACACCTGCAAGCTGCATGGCATACAATAGCAACGACTTCTCCATCGCTCAAAACCTCAATACCTCTCTGCCAAGAGACGACCTTTTTGCATGACGCCCTGAATTCCTCTCAAAAAACTAACCGCAGTGATAGAATTAGCGATATTGAACAAAATGTTGCTAAGGTCCATCTTTAGCTGTAGAAAATCAGGTCAATGCAGAAGGCGTCCTGAGAGCGCCCATTGTGTTTTATAGTGCTATCAGAAGGGGAAACTTTTGCCAAAAACGGCTAAAAACGATGTCACGGTTTTACTTATGTTACTATAGCTGAAAGTTTTTTCCTCAAAGCAAAGAAACGTTGTCAACTTAAACATCTGGTACGATGCTTACACGCCTCACCTTCGGACTTATCGTTGCGATACTGCTACAAAGTGCAACACTCCTTGCTCAAACCCGAATCTTCTACGAAAACTTCGATACGCCTTCACCGCCCGACTTGCCGACAGGCTGGGTATCGACACTGACAACACAGTGGCAAACTTCAACAAGTTCACCCTCAAGTGCTTACACCTACACGGGTGCAACTCCCACAACAGCTGCCTCTGGCAATAACAATCTGGTCATCGTCAACAGCAGTGCAGCAAACACAATCAGTTTGATTTCTCCAGCCATTTCAACCATAGGATTTTCTGATATTCGCGTCATTTGGGGAGCGCGCCGTACGGCTACCTTCACAAACGATGTAACATTTGAATGGAGCATCGATAGCGTGCAGTGGAATAGTGTCAATTACACGCAAGTGCCAAATAATAGTACTTGGCAATTGGTCAATGCAGGCGTAGCAATTCAATTGCCTGCAGCTGCAGCTAATCAACCAAAGTTGCACTTGCGCTGGACCTACACACAGATTGCAGGAACAGGAAATTACCGCCTCGATGATGTAATTGTGCAAGGGCTTTCACAAAGTGCAGCCGCTACACAATTAGCCTTTGTAAATGTCCCAGCATCAGGTACGGTCAATACCAATCTTCCAGCCTTCACGGTTGAAGCAAGAGCCGCAAACAATCAAGTGGTAACAGGTTTTTCAGGCAATATCACACTATCCAAAGCCAGTGGTCCGGGCAATGTATTAGGTACGCTTGTGCGCACAGCTGTAAATGGCGTTGCCACCTTCAATGATATTCGTTTCGATGCCGCAGGTGCTTACACCCTAAGCGCTTCAAGCGGTTCGCTCACGCCGGCAACAAGCAGCACTATTAACATTGCACCATTAGGTCCGACAAAACTTGCCATCACCACCATCACGCCGGCTTCACCGATAGCAGGACAACCGTTCAGCGTAACGGTGCAAGCCCAAAACGCCTCAAACCAGCCGACAAATGTGCTGGCAGCGACAGGCATCGTGCTCTCAGCTACAGGAAGTACAATCGGAGGTACAACAACAGGCACAATTCCTGCAGGACAGAACACCATCACGATTTCAGGTGTAACACTAAGCCCTGCTGCAACAAATGTAACCCTTACAGCAACACGCACCTCTGGCGATAACCTCACGCCGGGTACAAGTGCGCCGTTTGCCGTGCAACCAGCCTTTTCACCGATTTATGAGCCATTTGTGGGCACAGGTGCACTAAATGCAAGCCCAAACTGGACAACACACAGCGGCACATCGGGGCAAATTGCATTTCTCACCACAGCCAGTGATGTGGGCAATAGCCTTTCTTATCCCCAACTGGCATTGCCACAAGGCAATCGTGTGCAGATTGTGCGCGGCAATGATGAAGACGTCCATCGTGGCTTTGTGCCAGCGACATCAGGTGCGATTTACTATTCTGCACTTATCAAAGTCATAGATAGCGTAGGCTTGGCGGCAAATACCAACGCAAGTGGGGATTTCTTCATGCACTTAGGCACAGCAAGCGCTACAAGCGTCGGCTCATTTTTCGCACGCCTGAACATTCGGCGCGGCGCAGCAAGTGCCACCGTGCAGCTTGGTGTAGCAAATCGAGGGGCAACCACCACAACCAATCCAACCTTTAGCACTGCAAACTTGGCGATTGGACAAACACACTTCATTGTGGTAAAGTACGATTTTGCTTCTGGGGTAGCCAGTCTGTGGATTAACCCGACAACAAACTTCGCGGGCAGTGAACCCAGCGGCGCTATCACAAACAATGCTGGAAACGCCACAATCACTCAAGCTGCAAGCATCGCGATTCGTCAAGGTACGAACACAGGCAACATTGAAATCGATGAAATTCGCGTCGGTCAAACTTGGGCAAGTGTAACGCCAGCGCCGCCGCCAGCGACACGGTTAGCTTTTGCAAGCGTTCCTGCAACAGGCACAGCCACGCTGCCACTTGCACCAATTGTCGTACAAGCCCGCCGCGCAGACAATAGCCTTGCAACAAACTTCACCGGCAATATCACACTGGAGCGTGCAAGCGGTCCCGGTACCCTCGGTGGCACACTCACAAAGGCAGCCGTAGACGGCGTAGCAACATTTGATAACATTACGCTAAGTCAAGCTGGAAATTACACTTTGCGTGCGGTAGCAACTGGACTGACCAGCGCAACCAGCAACACCATTGCCATCTTGGCGCGCGCCTCTCAATTGGCATTTGTCAACGTGCCAGCAACAGGCAGAGTCGGTCAATTTCTAACAGCATTCCGCATACAAGCACGTCGACCCGACAACACCGTGGATACAAGTTTTACAGGCGTTATCACAATTGGGCTGCGTTCAAATGCAGCACTGCCGCATGAAGTTGAACTTCAGACGCTCTCAGGTGTGCTAAGTAAAGCGGCTGTGCGGGGCGAAGCACTCTTTGACAGCGTGCGTGTCAATGCTGCTGGTCAAGTTACGCTGACAGCTTCAGCAACAGGACTGCCAACAGCAAATTCGCCAGTAATTACCATTACTTCACCAGCTACACGCTTGCGCTTTGTAAATGCACCAACTTCAGCACGTCAAAATGTTGTAATTCCTACATTCTTTGTTGATGCCGTGCATGCCGACACAGTGCGCGACACAAGCTTCACTGGCAGCGTTACAATTGCGCTGATTGGCACAGGCTCACTTGTGGGCAATACAACGCGCCCTGCAGTGCAAGGGCGAGCGACATTTGATAGCTTACGTATCAGTGCCGCAGGTAACTTCCGCTTGGTTGCAACTTCTGGCACATTGATGGCTGATACAACGGCAACATTCGGCGTGCTGCGCATTGAACGCGATCTCTCGATCGAAGTGCCACATCAGTTTGCACTCTGGCAAAATTATCCTAATCCTTTTAACCCAAGTACAGCCATCGTCTATGAGCTGCCAACCGCAAGCGAAGTAGTGCTTAAAGTCTATGACCTGCTCGGTCGTGAAGTCACTACGCTGGTGAGTGCTCGGCAAGCAGCAGGGCGCTATCGTGTAACATTTAATGCACAGAACCTGACAACTGGAATTTACCTCTATCGTTTGCAAGCCGGCAATTTTGCAGAAACCAGAAAAATGATGCTGATTAAATAAGCTCAAACCAACGAAGAAAAATCCACAGGAGAGAGCGGCAGTGCAAACGGCGCTTTTCGTTATCTTCAAAGTTCAACGGTTTAGGGCAACATGTCAGCAAATCAAATCCACATTGTGCAGCAAGAACCCATTGCTGCAATTGCAACAGCTGTCGGTGAAAGTGCAATTGCAATTGTGCGCATGAGTGGAGAGAGCGTCTTGCACATTGCAAATAAAGTCTTTCGCAAAGCTGGTGATAGCACATTTTCATTTCTGAAAGCACCATCGCACACAGCGCACTATGGCTACATCGTAGATGAACAAGGCGAACTGATCGATGAAGTCATGGCGATTGTCTATAAGTCGCCACGCAGTTTCACGATGGAAGATTCCGTCGAGTTCAATTGCCATGGCGGCGTGATTGTAACGCAAACGGTGCTGGAAACCTTACTGCATGCAGGGTGTCGTTTAGCAGAGCCCGGAGAATTTACGCGTCGCGCCTTTCTCAACGGACGCATTGACCTTGTGCAAGCTGAAGCTATTGGCGAGATGATTCACGCCAAGACCGTTGCCGCCTATCGTTCTGCACTCTTGCATCTCAAAGGAGATCTCTCTAAAAAGCTCTCTGCCTTGCGTGAAGACCTGCTCAATGCATGCGCCATGCTCGAACTGGAATTAGACTTCAGTGAAGAAGATGTGGAGTTTCAAAGTCGCACGGAGCTTCAAGCCAAAATGCAAGAGTTAAAAGCAAGTTTGATTGAGCTTGCGTATTCGTTCAAGTTCGGAAAATTGGTGCAAGAAGGTGTGCGTACTGCCATCGTAGGAAAGCCGAATGCAGGTAAATCCACATTGCTCAATGCACTGCTGGGCAAAGAGCGAGCGATTGTGAGCGATGTAGCAGGCACAACACGCGACTACATCGAGGAAAGTTTTGTCATTGATGGCGTACTCTTCAAACTCATTGACACTGCCGGCTTACGCCCAACGTCTGACCAAATCGAAAGCGAAGGCATTCGACGTAGCTACGAAAAAATCGAAGAGGCAGATTTGATTCTCTATCTTGTCGATGCCTCAATACCTATCCATGACGATGAAGTCAAGGCTATAGAAATGCTGAGGGAAAAAAATCCTGATGCAAAGATCATACTTGTGCTCAATAAGATAGACAAAGGCAATGCGGCAAACTTAAACATAGAGAACATAGACACGCTAAAAATTTCGGCGCAGACAAGGGAAGGTGTTGCAGAGTTGAAGCAGAAAATGAAATCCTGTGCGCTTGGTGCAGAGACACGCGCAGAAGGCAGTATTATGCTCACAAATCTGCGCCATTACGAGGCGATTTGCAAAGCACTACAAAGTTTGGAGCAAGCGGAAGTGCAACTGCAACACCAAGCCCCAACTGAACTGATTGCATTCGATTTGCGTGATGCGCTGGAATACATTGGCGCCATAACAGGCAAAGTTTCAACAGACGACATCTTGAACAACATTTTTTCCCGTTTTTGTATCGGTAAGTGAACCAAGTCTGAGAGGTCAGCACTACGAGACAAGTCCGTCGAGCTTGCAGAATTGGTTTTCACGCTCGAATTGCATTTATTACAAGTTACGCTCCAAAAAACTACAAGTCAAACGATTCGTTAAACTATTAAGAGCGTGCTTCGGGTGAAGTAAACTTAACTTTGTTGAGAGTATGGCAATGATCGTTCAAATTGAGGAAGAGCACTATCTTAAGCTCAATGAAATTTTGCAGTTATGCAAAACCAAGTTGCAGCGATATGATGAAACGCTCATTCGCAAGGCATTTTTTCTTTGCTATCGGGCGCACAGCGCAGAAAAACGTGCCTCAGGCGAGCCGTATTTTTATCACCCCGTCGAGGTTGCCAAAATTATGCTCGAAGAAATTCCCCTCGATGATGTCTCCGTGGCAGCGGCGCTCTTGCACGATGTGGTCGAGGATACGGAATACACAATTGATGACATTCGAGATGAGTTTGGTGAAGAAGTAGCTACAATTGTCGAAGGGCTAACGAAAATCTCGGACATTTTTGCAAACCGTGAAATCAAGGAAGCAGAGAGTTTTCGTAAGATGCTGCTTTCGATGATTCACGACATTCGCGTCATTCTCATCAAGTTCTGCGACCGCTTGCACAACATGCGCACGCTGGACGCCTTGCCGCCGCACCGACAAGTCAAAATCGCTACCGAGACGCGTGACATCTATGCCCCTTTTGCGCACCGCTTTGGACTAGGCAAAATCAAAATCGAGCTCGAAAATCTGGCTTTCAAATACCTTGATCGAGAAGCCTATGACGATCTGGTTGAGGCACTCAAGCTAACGCGTGCTGACCGCATGGCTTACCTTGAGACTGTCATGCAGCCAATTGAAAAAGAACTGCGCAAACGTGGGTTCGACTTCGAAATCAGCGGTCGCCCCAAGCATCTCTTCTCGATTTACAATAAGATGCGCAGTCAGGGCAAATCGCTCGAAGAAATATACGATCTCTATGGCATTCGTATCATACTCAATTCCGATGATGCCTCAGAGTGTTTCAGTGTCTATGGCTACATCACGCAGATTTTCCAGCCGGTGCCAGAGCGCTTCAAAGACTACATCTCAGTGCCAAAACATAACGGCTATCAATCATTGCATACCACGATTATCGGCCCGAAAGGCAGGATGGTTGAGGTACAGATACGCACACGCAAAATGCACGAGTTTGCTGAAAACGGTGTAGCCGCGCATTGGCGCTACAAAGAAAAAGTCAGCACTAAAGATGAAGCCATTGATTCACTAATTCGCTGGGCACGCGAATTGATTGAAAATGCAGACTCCGCTGCCGCCTTCATGGAAGGCTTCCGAATGAATCTCTACCAAGATGAGATTTATGTCTTTACACCAAAAGGCGACATGAAAGTCTTGCCGCGCAACGCTACCCCTGTTGACTTTGCATTTGAGATTCATACGGAAATCGGCATGCGCTGCATTGGGGCAAAAGTCAACGGTAAAATCGTGGCGCTGCACACCAAATTAAAATCTGGTGACCAAGTCGAAATCATCACATCTAAAAATCAAACACCGAAAGCGGACTGGGAAAAATTCGTTGTTACACACAAAGCAAAACTCAAAATCCGTCAGTTTCTCAATGAAGAACGGCGTGCGCAAATTGAAGAAGGACGTACACTATGGTCAAAACTTGTAGAGAAAACAAAACGAGTATTCAGTGAAAGTGATTTGGCGCGACTCGCAAAGCACCATGGGCTAGCAACTGTCGCAGACTTCTTTCGAGCAATAGGTGCAAAAGAAATCAATGCTGAAAAAGCCCTGAGCGAACTAGCACATCCAGAGCAGAAACCTGAAAAACCTATCATTCAGTACACAGACTTTCTCAAAGATGCGCGCCAAACACGAGCACTACTCACCGAGAAGTCGCGCGATGCCGTAATTATTGAAGGCATGGACGGCATTGCTTACGCATATGCAAAATGCTGCAATCCTGTGCCCGGAGATGAGATTATTGGAATTGTTACAGCTGGCGGGGTCGTCAAAATTCATCGGCGCAATTGCCGCAACATCAACAATGAGCATATTGTCAAGAGCGGCAAACTCGTCTCTGTAAACTGGCGCGCCAGTGCAACCAACGAATTTCTGGCAGGGCTGCGTATCTTTGGCGAAGACAAAATCGGAATGACGAACGCTATCACGCAAGCTATCCTCAAAACCGATACCAATATCCGCAGCATTGCACTCAACGCTAAAGACGGCATATTTGAAGGCACCGTCGTGGTCTATGTCAAAGATATTGCCCATCTGAGCCGCTTAGTCGAAAAAATCAAGCGTATTGATGGCGTCTTCACGGTGGAGCGCTTCTCGAATGCTTAAAGCCATGTATTGAACATTCACTACCGCATAGCATAGATGATGTGTGCTATTTTAAAGATGCAAACGATTTGCAATTTTTAGCAAAGTTGGTATGTTACTTTCTGTGAAAACAAACCTTTATTTCCAAGATGACACGAACAAAACCGAAACGCTTACCTGTTAGCGTACTCTCTGGCTTCTTGGGTGCAGGCAAAACAACGCTGCTCAACCACATTCTCACGAATCGTGAAGGCAAGAGAGTCGCTGTGATTGTGAATGATATGAGCGAAATCAACATTGATGCGGCGCTGCTCAAGCAAGGCGATGCTAAACTTTCACGCACGGAAGAAAAACTCGTCGAGATGCAAAACGGCTGCATCTGTTGCACGCTGCGTGAGGATTTGCTCGTGGAAGTCAGTAAGCTGGCGCGCGAAGGTCGGTTTGATTACCTTGTCATTGAGTCGACTGGCATTTCTGAACCATTGCCTGTTGCCGAAACCTTTACCTTTGAAGATGCCGAGGGTAAAAGTCTCTCCGATCTTGCGCATTTGGATACGATGGTAACGGTGGTCGATGCTGCAAATTTTCTACGTGAGTATGAAAAAGCCGATTTTCTCAAAGATCGTGGACAAGCTGTTGGCGAAGAAGATAACCGCACTGTGGCTGATTTACTCATTGAACAAGTTGAATTTTGCGATGTGATTGTGCTCAACAAACTCGATCTGGTTTCAGTAGCGCAGAAAGAAAGACTGAAAGCCATTTTGCAGGGGCTGAATCCGCGTGCAGAAATTGTAGAAGCAACTTTCGGAAAAGTGCCGCTCGAGAAAGTCTTAAACACAAGAAAGTTTGACTTTGAAGAAGCAGCAAAATCACCAAAGTGGCTCAAAGAACTGCGTGGCGAACACACACCTGAAACCGAAAAATACGGTATATCCAGTTTTGTTTTTCGCGCACGAAAACCCTTTCACCCAACGCGCCTGTGGAACTTAGTCAATGATAATTCGTTCTGGAAAGGTGTACTGCGCTCCAAAGGCTTTTTCTGGTTAGCCACACGCATGAAAGTTGTGGGCGAATGGGCGCAAGCTGGTGGTTCCATCAACTTTTCGCCCGCTGGGGCATGGTGGGCAAGTGTGCCTGAAGCGCTCTGGGGCGTAGGACCTGAGATGAAAGCTGAAATTCAATCTCTCTTTGAAGGCAAGTATGGCGATCGGCGTCAGGAACTGGTCTTCATCGGCATTGATATCGATAAGGCTTACCTCATTTCTCGGCTCGAAGAGGCATTGCTTACGCCCGAAGAAATGGCTGTAGGAGAAGTGGCTTGGGAGCAGTATTTTGATCCATTTCCTGAATGGCAGTTTCAAACAGAGAATAGCGATGCGGAAACAGAATAGCTTAACAAAACAACTCACGCTGATAGTCTTGGGTGCAGCGCTGCTGGCTGGGTGCGGTACGATGCAAGGTGGTAGCTTTGGCAAGCCAGCACAGCTGCGTTGTTCATGCGGGCTTATGGCAGGACACGCTGGTGCCCATGCCTACAATATCCAAGATTTTATCAAAGCAAAGCAGCAGTACGAACTGTTGCACGAACAGCATGCTCGAGGCAATTAATCTTACAAAATCCTACAACGGCACGCCAGCACTCAAAGGCTTAAACCTGAAAGTAGAACCGGGTGAAATTTTTTGCTTGCTCGGACAAAATGGTGCAGGCAAAACGACGACCATCAACCTTTTTCTTGGTTTTACAGAACCTACAAGCGGTGAAGCAAAAGTTGCAGGCATGAGTGTCAAAGAAAAACCGCTCGAGACAAAAAAACTGCTCGCCTACATTCCTGAAACGGTGATGCTCTACCCCAATCTCACAGGATTGGAAAACTTGGAATACTTTGCGACACTGGCAGGCAAAACGTATTCTGCAGCAGAACTGTCAGACTTTCTAAGCCAAGCAGGCTTGGAGAAAGCCGCACACGACAAACGCGTGGGTATTTACTCTAAAGGTATGCGCCAAAAAGTTGGCATTGCAATTGCACTTGCCAAAGATGCCAAAGCACTCTTGCTGGATGAACCGACCAGCGGATTAGACCCGAAAGCCTCATTTGAATTTTCAGAACTCCTAAAAACACTTGCTGCAAAAGGCGTGGCGGTATTGATGGCAACACATGACCTCTTTCGTGCAAAGGAAGTCGGCTTGCGCCTTGGCATCATGAAGCACGGCGAACTGGTTGCTACACTGAGCGCCGACGACATGCAACATGCTGATTTGGAAAAACTCTACCTCGAGTACATGCGTGACTAAGCGAGCCATCTTAGTTAAACCCGCCAAGACAAGCTTAGAACACTAAACAAAATCGGAATCACGTTGGCTTCTGGCGTCAAACTGTGTTGCGCAAAGCACAACGCACTCTCAAGAAGGTATGTAACTTTTTGAGATGTCTGAGTCCCATGTGAGATTTGTATTTTCCATGCAGCTTGCAAAACGAACTTGAGTCTTGAGGTGGTAGTGCAGTTTCTGGACATGTGATGTGATAACCACCTTGGCATAATGACGACGACTTTCTCTAACGATGAAGATTTGCTTTGCTGACGAGATACGCCTCATGCGACTTTTCTTGCTAGTGCTTCTGCTGGTTAGTGCTTCAATGCAGATAGGTCAAGCCAAAGAGTTGCCAGTGATGATTGTCATCAATGAAGAGGACTGCAAGGCGCTTGGCGGCTGGCCGCTTGACCGTAAATGGTATGCCATTGCCCTGCAAAAACTCTCTGAAAGTGGCGCATCACGAATCTTTCTTGACCTTGCTTTTCCACATGCTGATGTAGCCCACCCTGAATCCGATGACTTTTTTTCTACACGTTGCAAACACTGCCGAATATCTATCTGCTTGCGCGCGAGCTGACTGCAGATTCTATCACAATCTTGAGCGATAAACGATTCCCAGCAGCACGGTGCTTTTTGCCATTCTCAGAAGCCTTCGACATCAAAAACGAAAAGATGATTGCAAAGTCGGAGTCGGCAAGAACGCTCGCAGCATTTTTTTATGATGAGCCTTTTGCGAGTACGCTAGTGATCGATTTGCCAAAGAAGCAGCTCATTTCGGACTATTCACTACACGAAGCCATTCAAGGTCAGGTTGACTGCCGAGGACGTGATGTGGTGATTTACCTTAATTATGCAGGCGTCTCTTCACTGGTTGTGAGCGAACGCAGCGGTGAAGCCTTTACAACTGCAGAACTTGAAGTGTGGGCAGCTATGAAAGTTGCCTCGGGCGATGTACGAAGACTTTTGCCAGCATGGCAACTTGGCGCGTTGCTCTTGCTTTCGCTTTTGCCCATATTTTACTACGTACGCAAAACAGACACCTTTGATCCAGCCTTTTACGCCATAGGGCTCAATGTACTTGTCTTTGTTGGGCTAACTATTGCCAAAGTAGATGTATCGCCACTGTGGTTTGGTGCAAATGCACTGCCTGTGGTGATAATAATTGGCGTGATAATTTCGCGCAGCAGACATACATTGGTAAAATCCATGTTGGCGCACTCGGTTGAAAAGGAACCACAAACAATAGCACCGATTCAACAGGCAAAAATTGACAGCAAAAGCGAAGAGAGCAGAAGCGGAGGCACACAGCAAAGCGAAGACTTGCGCTACAGACTTGAATTTTATGAGCATCTCTCACATCGTTTGCCCCCTGAATTACCGCAGGTTTTGCCTGACGCAGAGGACATTTACTTTGCACCAAACTCGCCAATGGTAACGATTTTGACAAAGGCAGAGCAAGTTGCTAAGCGAGAAATTCCAATTTTGATTTTAGGTGAAAGCGGTGTCGGCAAAGAAAAATTAGCGCAGTTTATTCATCGGCGATCGGAGCGACGTGAGAAAGCCTTTATTGCAATTAACTGTGGCGCACTTAATGAAAATCTCATCGAGTCGGAACTCTTTGGTTATGAAGCAGGAGCATTTACTGGTGCAACCAAAGCCAAGGCTGGACGATTTGAACAAGCGGATGGCGGCACACTCTTTCTTGATGAAATTGGCGAAACAAGTCTTGCCTTTCAAGTCAAACTCTTGCGTGTCTTGCAAGAAGGTACATTTGAGCGAGTTGGCGGCACAAAAACCATCCGAGTCTCTGTGCGCATCATTGCTGCAACACATCAATCGCTGGAAAAGTTGATTGCAGAAAAGCGCTTTCGTGAGGATCTCTTCTACCGCCTAAATGGATTTAGCTTAACCGTGCCGCCGCTGCGCGAGCGACCAATGGACATTGAAGTGCTCTTCACGCATTTCTTGCACCACATCAATCCAAATGTGAAGATTTCTGATGCCCTGCTCGAGTGGTTAAAAGCGCAAGCATGGCGAGGCAATGTGCGCGAACTTAAAGCAGCAACGGAGCGTGCTGTGCTAAACGCTGCACTCTATCGGCGCGATTTTCTTTTACCCGAAGACTTTGAGCTCAAAGAAAGCGCACCACGCTATAGCCTCAAAAGCGATGCACTAGCTGAGAAAATTCTGCAAGCCTTGCGTCAGCATGAGTTCAAACATCGTGCCATCTCAGCTGTGGCAGCTGAACTTGGGCTGCATCGCGCAACTGTAACAGAGTATCTGCGTGGCTGGATAATTCACTTCTACAATCAGTCTGAACTCCTGGATGAGGTATGTGAAAAACTGCGTGGCACATTGCCGCTCAAAGACGAGGGGCAATTTCGCGAACGCATAAAAACTTATATTGACGGAGTATTGGAAAAATTCAATTGGGTATTGATGCAAGAGAACCTGATGAAGTGATTCGTACGCAACGTTTCCGAAATTTGCCGAGCACCTTTGAGCTAGACTTATCGAGTTTGATTCAAAAAGTGAAACACTCGCAACTGACCATCACTTCAAAATGAAACGATGTGTTGCCTTACTGCTGCTCTTGATAAATTCGTCTGTCTCTGCACAAACTGTGGATTGGATGGAGTATTTTCAAAACCAATCTGTCTCAAAATTTGCTGTCTCCATCCAAAGCGAAGTGTTGCGCAACCGTTTTGATGCATCAAGTTATTTAGCTTCGAAAGTGATGTTACAGTATCAAGTGGGGCTGTGGCGCGCACAAGCAACTTTGAACAATAACTACGAACAGGCATTTCAATTTGAGCCAGAGCCAATCACGGTGAGTCTACCGCAAAATGTCTCGCTGACGCGCCCGCTCAATCTGCCCAACGATGCTTATCGCTTCAACTTTCCGCTATCGTTCTCGTTGGGACTAAGTGGTGATCAAGTTGGCGTCAGTGCATTTTTTGCGGTGCTAACAGAAAAAGTAATGACAAGCAAAGTGCAAATTGTAGAACAGCAAGGCGGATCATTCAGCGCGAAGATTGAGCCTGTAGACGCAGAAAGGCAAACGATCTTGGCGGGTTTGCGCAGCTACGCCGCTCTAGGCAACCTGCATCTGCACCTTGGTGTAATGCCAGCGCCAATTTTGAACTTCGGATCAACAGAAATGCCATTCAGTTATCGCAGCGATATTCTGCCTTTTAGCGAGGTGGAGTTTATTCAGCCTTATTTCCGCTTTGGACTCTCAGCGCATCTAAGAAGCATTGGGGCATTCTATGTGCACAGTTTGCCCAATCCACTGCCCAATATTGCTGAGCCAATTCAAATCTCACTGCGCGCGCAGCGGAGTATTTCAAAGTTTAACTTCCAGACTTTGCAGTTTGATATTGGCATACCACTGACCAGCGATCTTGCTGCAAGCATAGGTGTGGAGCGCGTGTGGTATTCGACCGATCAGTTCTCACGCAGCGAATTTCAGAAATGGCTCAACGCCGCAACGCTCAATTGGACAAACTCTGCAAACAATCTCTTGCAAGAGCAAGCGTTTCGAGTAGGTGCAACCTTCAAATTTGGCACAGAAGTGCCTCCCGTACTAAAACTGGCGGATATCAAATTGCTGCATCGCAACATTTTTCAATCTAAGCGTGAATACTATGCGCATAATCCTGTAGCCATTCTCACGCTGCATAATGCTGACAAGCGTCCCGTATGGTGTCAAGTGGTTGCCACACTGGGCAATACAGGGCGTTTCCGCAGTGAGCCAATTCAAATCAATGCTGACGAATTGCTCGATGTGCCAGTCTATCTGTATGTCAGTGATGTCAAACAATTTCAACTCTCACGCTTGGGCGAACTGTCTATCTCAATTGAAAGTGACAACCGCAAAGTGCCGCTGGCAAGTATGCCAATCACAATACTCAACGAAAATGCGTGGGATGGAGACACATGGAGCTTGAAATTTTTCATCGCACCCAACGATCCGCAAGTACAACTCTTTGCCAAAACCAAATACCTGCGCGCACTCATGCGCGATAGCACCTTGCAGCCTGCCAAATTTTACCAACTCAAACATTTCATCGATGAACTTGGTAAGGACTTGCGCTATGTACCAGATGCTACAACCACGATGATTGTCGATCAAGTCCAATCACCGCGCGAAACACTTGAAAAACGCTCTGGCGACTGTGAAGATTTGGTGGTCTATCTTGCCTCATGCTTGATGTCAGTAGGGATTCAATGTGCGATTATCGATGTGCGACCTAAAACCGCACAAAATTTTGCAATTCCAACTGCAGAACCAGGGGCTATTGGACATCTGTTTTTGTTAGTGGATACTGGACTGGATGCAACACGGCTTGGAGAACTCGGGCTCACTGAATTTGAAGCGATCTCGCGCCAAAATGCACTTGGCAAAACAACACTCTGGCTCCCCATAGAGACAACAGTGCTGCAAAGCGGCTTTGAAGTTGCACTCAAAACTGGTGCCCAGCAGTATTACCGTGAAGTCGTTGAAAAACAGGGCGTCGTCAAAGGAAATGTTCATATCTATGATTTTTAACATCTAACCCTATGCGATTTCTTCAACTTCTTATCGGTGCGTTGCTGTTTAGCACGCTGGCTCATGCGCAAACAAAAGTGTGGGTCAAACTCGAATCTGGTATAGCGCTCTATCTCAATCCGTATGAGCAGCAGTGGCTACCGCTTTCAGCAAAAGAAGAGATCCCCACCAAAACATTTCTTTTAACGCAAAGCGGGGCTAAGGCAACACTCTTCAAGACGACAGAAGCCTATGCTGTGCCTGAATCCGCATACTTTTTCATTGAGGATATACTGCCAAAATCGCGCGTGGAGGTGGTAGCAGCACTTACACAAATTGAAGCAGAACAACTGCCTAAGCCTGTACGAGAGACACGCGAACGCAAGTTACCAATTGGGCTCACATATGGCGAAAATGCCCCTGACACGGTCAGTGCCAATCCGAATGCTATTCCATACCTAAGTGAGCGAGAAAACGCAATTCAATATTTCTTAGACAATGGCCGCTACGATGCAGCGTTGCTTTCACAAAAGCGATTGCTGACCAAATTCCCAGTGCTCTACCAAGATAGCAAACACGCCGAGCGACTCTTTGTGCTCTACGATAAACTCGAGCTCTACGGCTTTCTCAACGATGAAACGCGCCGCTTACTTGCTATCAAACGCACTGCTGAGTATGACAAAATGGTCGAAAAGTGGAACAATGTGGCAAAAGCTAAACTGCTCAACCGTCAGTAACTGCGTGTCATGCTACACGATGTTCAGCCCATCTGGCACACTGGCTTTTGGAAACGCCATGTTCAGCTTAGAGAGAGTCTCAACCACGATGCGTGCAACAAGATAATTGCGATACCACTTCTTGTCAGCAGGGATTACATACCAAGGGGCGTATTTCGTGTTGGTTTGCTCTAGCATCTCTTCAAATGCACGCATGTAGTTATCCCAAAGTTTGCGCTCTTCAAGGTCAGCCATGCTGAATTTCCAATGCTTGGTAGGGTCATTTAAGCGCTCTTGCAACCTGATGCGCTGCTCATCTTTGGAGATATGCAAGAAAAATTTCAGAATGTGCATTCCGTTCTGAAAGAGCATCTTCTCGAAGGCATTGATTTGTTTAACACGCTTTCTGAAAATCTCAGGGTCATGCAAAATTTCGTCGGGTAAGTTTTGATGCAAAAGATATTCAGGATGAACTTTGACCGTAGAAATTTCTTCGTAGTAAGAGCGATTGAAAATTGTGATACCGCCACGTGCAGGCATCACGCGATGTGTGCGCCAAAGAAAATCATGCTCCAATTCTGCCTCGGACGGCTTCTTAAATGAGTAGAGCCGACAGCCTTGTGGATTAAACCCTGCAAAAAGATGTTTTGCCGTGCCATCTTTTCCGCTCGCATCAATGCCTTGCAAAATAATAAGCAGTGCACGCTTGTTATCCGCATACATCAAATAATGCAGATCGTAAAGCATTTTGAGGTCGTGCTCCATATCGGTGCGAATCTCGTCAGGCGTCCTGATTTTACCTGTATCATCTGGGCGAATTTTTGAGAGATTGACTTTCTTGGGAGCAAGAAATTTTTTGATGTTCATCGTTTTCTCCTTTAGTGGTGTTTTGAGAAGAATATACGTATGCAGAACTTAAGTACAGTTTCAACGCGCAAGGCACTAATCCTGATAGGTTGCTCCATTGCATTCTCCATTGTGCTAGCATGCATTCCGCTGTTCAACTTCCTTGGCTATGAATTTGCACTTGCAATGGCTGCAACACTGCCGTTAGGGCTCGGGCTCTTCTGGCTCAGCGAGCAACAGATGCGCAAACGCTTTATCACAACCTCACTTGCGCTTGCACTGCCGCCGCTAATTATGCTGCTGGCAACACTTTTCGTTAAAAATTGTGCTTATCTGGAAGGGCTTGGATTTTATGGGCTTGCCGTAGGATTCGGAGCAGTCTTTGCAATTTCAGTTGCACTGGTCATTGAAAGTTTGCCACTGCGTGCAAAGAAAACGCTCTTCGTGCTAATTTATTTTGCTCTGCTGCTCATTGCGCCGCTCTACCGATTTTATACATCGCCGCAAGTCTACTTCTTCAACCACATTTTCGGCTTTTTTGCAGGCTCAATCTACGACGACGCAATTGAAATTGAGCCGCGCTATCTTTTCTTTCGTCTGGAAACACTTGCCATCTCGGGCGCATTGCTGACTTGGCGATTTCGCTCATCGATGCGACCATCACTCTTGCGTATCTTGCTGCTGTCTTTGCTAAGTGCAGCTATCTTTCTTTGGCTTCAAAGTGAAGAGCTTGGCATAACGTCTTCACGCCATGCCATTATGCGGAAACTTGTACCCATCGATTCCGCAAAACTCTGGTACGCCAGCCCAACACTTTCCGAAAAAGAGCGCACATACCTACGCCGACACATTGAGCTGGAACTTAGCGACCTGCAGCGCATGATGGAACTTGATAGCGTGCCGCCCATTTACATTTTCATCTATCCCGACGCAGAGACGAAAAAGCGCTTCACAGGACTTGATAAAACAGAAATTGCACGCGTGTGGATGAACGAAATACACATCACACAGCGCAATATCGATGCCGTGCTGCGCCATGAACTCGTGCATATTTTGATGAAGCCATTTGGCGATAAGTGGTTGGGGCTATCACGCAGCATTGGCTTGTTAGAAGGCATTGCAATGGCACTGGAAACGCCCTCATTTGAGTGGACACTCGATGAAATGTCAGCCAACTTTTTTGACCATAGACCAGATTTTAACCCAAAGGCACTCTTCAATCCGCTTGGATTTTGGACAGGACTTAGTGCAACAAGTTACACGCTATCGGGTTCATTTGTAAAGTATTTGCTCAAGACACATGGCATGGATGCGTTCAAGCGTGTGTATGCAACTGCAGACTTTGAAGAAGTTTATGGTCAGTCGCTTGATGAACTGCTCATAGCGTGGTTAGAGCACTTGAATACAGTGGTGGTGCCGCCGCAAATCAATCCGTACTACAAGCAAGTGTTTGAGCGCAAAACGATTTTTCAGATAGAGTGTCCGCACAGCATAGCACGGCTCTTAAAAAAGTGTGCAAAGATGCATCAGCAAGGGCAATATGAGCAAGCCAGTCAGATTGCAGCACAAGTCTTAAAAATGTCTGGCGGCACGAATGCTGAAGCGGCACAACGCTACCTGAGTGCAAGGCTGATGTTAGCTCATCAAGGTAAGGCATACTTTGAGGAAATCTTTGCTGGGGCAGATTCATTGCTGCAAGAGGTGGAACGACCAGAGCGTGCATGGTTTACGCTCGCAAATGCAATGTTATGGAGCAAAGCAGCACCGATTGATTCTGCACAGCAAATTTTAGAACGGCTCTATCGCTCGCATCTTTCATTTGAATTTGATGTGGCGATTGCAACAAGACTCAAATGGATCGAGTTCGGGCTCGAAAGAGAAAAACTCTCGCTACTTCTGACAGCAGCAGAAAAAAATGCTTTCTACCAAGCAGTGCTGGATACAAGTACAGACCATAAGCTCAAATCTTTTCTGCGTCTTTTGCAAGCAGAGCATACCTTTGAGCAAAAAGACTTTTCACAAACATTAGAACTGCTTGGTGATGCTCAACCGCTCAATCAGCGCGATTTGGACTTGCGCACGGAAATGATGCGACTTCAATCATGGCTCTGGACGGGGAGAATCGATAGTGCAATGGTCTCAGCAGAGCGCGCCAAGCAACTTGCCTTTCAGTTTGCAAACTCGAAAGCAAAACGTGTCTATATCGACCATCTCTTGAACATGCACAGTCAATATCTGGAGTTTGCACGCCAGTAGATTAGGCGGAGACTTCAATGATGCCTTCATCGGTAGCAATGGCGTCGAGCGGCACGTCTTTATGCTCTTTGTCTGGAAGTTGTGGAATATGGTCTAGGACTTGGAATGAAAAGGCAAGTCCGATTTTTCGTGGCTGAATGCCCTGCGCAGCAAGGCGTGCAAAAAATTGTCATAAAATCCTTTTCCATACCCTAAGCGATTGCCCTGTCGGTCGCAAGCTAAAAGTGGCGTGAGCACCACATCAAGGGTTGATTCATCAATCGTAATGTGTTCAGTAGGCTCAAGAACTTCAAAGACCCCCGTAGCCAGTTTGTCCATGCCAAGAAAGCGTACGCTGACTAAGTTGCGCGACTTCATAACAGGCACTGCAATCTCTTTACCTTGTGCTTGTAGCCACTGTAGAATCGGTTCTGTATTGACTTCGCGCCGTTTCGGCATAGAGATAAAGCAGTGTACGACTTTTGCACGTTGCAAGGCATCATCAGCTTTGAGCACATCAAAAATTTTCTGACTACGCTCCAGCCACTGCTTTTCAGAGAGCTGGGCGCGCTGTTCTGCAAGTGCTGCACGAATTGCAGCGCGTGCTTCCAACACTTTTTTGAGCGCCGTATCCATTCCTGAAAACAAGAAAACTAAGATAACTCAACTAACTCAAATCTACTTCAGACGAATCGCCGATATTGACACGACGCGCTTTGCCGATAACAGTTGCATTATTGCCGATAATCGATTCATTAAGCAACATTGACGAAACCCGTGCCTGTTCACCAACAATAGAATTTTTTACAAGCGAATTTTTGACCACGGCTTTGCTGGCAATGGTCGCATAGGGTCCGATGATGGAGTTTTCAATTTCAGCATCTTCTGCAATATAAACAGGCGGATTGATGACACAGCCGAAAATTTCTTTGTAGCGCGATTTAGACTTGAGCAGTTTCTCGTTGGTAGAAAGCAGCGTTTCAGGTTTGCCGCAGTCGTACCAGCCCTCGACAGGGAAGGTTGAGAATTTCTCGCCTTGTTCAATCATCGCCTGCAAGGCATCAGTGAGTTGAAATTCACCTTTGGTGCGGGTATTGGTGCGAATGTTGTGGTCTAAACACTCAATTAATAATGCAGGATGCTTGATGTAGTAGAGTCCAACAACAGCGAGGTTGGATGTAGGATGCTCGGGCTTTTCAATGAGCTTGGTGATAAATCCATCGTGCACTTCAGCAACACCGAAACGGCGCGGATCATCGACTGCCTTAACACCTAAAGCGGAATGTTCGCGCCGCAAGACTTCACTCAGGTGCACCTCGAAGATGGTATCTCCCAAGATAATAAGTACTGGGTCTGTCCCAATATGCTCGCGTGTAATCCAGATGGCATGTCCTAATCCGAGACGCTCTTCTTGTTCAACAAACGTAAAGTGAATGTCATAGTTCTGTGTGAGATACTCTTCAATCATATCGCCTAAATAGCCAACAACCACGACCGCCTCTTTGATGCCTTCTTCAATGATTTTATCAATGATATGCCCGATAATCGGTTTGCCTGCCACATTAAGAAGAACTTTAGGGAGAGTGTAAGTGTGAGGACGCAAGCGACTGCCAACGCCTGCGACAGGAATAATCGCTTTCATAACGAACAGTTATTAAGTTTGCAAAAAGTGTGCGTGAAGTTATGCAAAAGCGTCGTAAGAATCGCTGGACAAAAACACATCTGAGCAAAGTGCAGCTTGATGTGCCATCGCAGAAAGTTTTTCGAGAAGACATTCTGGAGCTCAAATATCGTTTCTGGATTGCAAGAGCAAAATTTGCACGTGGTGAGTTGAGTCTTGAAGAGTTGCGCAAGCATGCAAATGCGCTCATTGATGCCGTAGAGGAGCGGCGAAATCAAGTCTTCGGTCAGCATAAGCCTTATCGGCTAGGATTGTGTGCTGCAGAACTGATTGCCAATCCCTTTCTTCTGATGCAGCGCTAACTCAAGCCGTACCTTAGCGCAAAAGCGACTTAGGCAAATCTTCAAACTTCTTGATGCGGTAAAGATTACGTGCAATCATCGCAATGTCTTTGAAAGGAAAAGCAATGCACATTTCACTCTCGCTCATGCGTGCAAGTTCCCTGCCCGATAAATCTCCGGGTGAAAACACTGGCTTACCTGAAAGATATGGATGCGGTACAACCAGCGCGCACAGCGAAAGACCTGCCAAGCCTTGCACCAACTCACCCGACTCAAAACTGTAAGCATGGCAGAGCCACTCAAGCTGACGAGCATTGCAGAAAAAAAGCACCACATCAGGTTCAGGCACTTGCTCTAAGCGTCCCATCACCGTGGCTTCAAAGCGCTTCTCTTTTCTGAAGTTATAAGGTACACTTTCCTGACACTTTGTCACGGATTCACGCGAGTAGTAAATCTTCCCTTCGCCGACAAGCATTGCCCAGCCAACTTCTTCCATCTTCGGTGAGAGCGCTTTTTGTCCCATGCCGGTATAGCTCACACCACCTGCACAGATATGATCATCAGGCACAGTATAAAACGGCGTGTCGTAGTTGGAGACCTCTTTCCACATGCCGCAGTAGATGCCTTTGCCTTTGTAAGGCAGAGTGCCTGCAGGAATATCAGCCAGTGTAGGGCAGAATTTGATGGCGACAAAATCGCGTTCAATGCCTGTAAAATCACGGATGCGCTGAGCAAGGTCGCGTTGAACTTCGAGTGCCGATGAAGCAGAAACCGTTTGAGGTTGCATGGTTGTTAATCCTCCGATAGGTTGAAAGTTGTGTGTTTGCGAAATTAGATTTTTCTTTGTGTTTTCAAACATCAAGCACAAGTGACCGGCATGACTGCAGAAGAAAAAGACTTACTCCGGCGCTATCTCGACTTACGCGCAAAGATATCGGAGTACGAAGAGGAGCTCGAGAAACTTAAGCCTGCAGTCTTCGATGTAGTGGACGAAGAACTGCGAGCGACAGGTGAAAAGCAAGTTGTCTTCGAGGGCATGAGTTTTCAGATACAGTATCGTGAAACTTTTGAATACTCGCCCGAAGTGAAGCAACTCGAAGAACAACTCAAAGCAATGAAGAGTCAAGAGGAAAGAAGTGGGGTTGCCATAATCAAATCGCAAAAAGGATTTGTGCGCGTCTCCAAAGTGAATTCAGAAAACTTTGATTAACTCATTACGGCAAAGGAAAATGACAGACGAGTTAGCCCTGCATGTTGATCGCAGACAACATGTGCTGCGTGCAAAACTTCAAGCTAAGCAGCTTGATGCCTGGCTCATCACTGATCTTTCAAACATTCGTTGGCTCACGGGTTTTAGTGGCTCAAATGCAACAGTTTTGCTTACGCAGGAATCGGCTTGGCTCTTTACAGACGGTCGATATGCCGAGCAAGTCAAACACGAAGTAGAAAACGCCGAATGCATTATTACGCAAGATGGCTTTCTTGAGGAGCTCAAAAAAGGCGCGTATGCGCTGGGCAAGCGTGTGGGATTTCAGGCGGATAAATTGACTTTTGCGACGGCTGAGAAACTGCGCAGTGAACTCAAAGACATTGAGTTTGTGCCCGAAACTGGTGTGTTTGATGATTTGATTGTCTGCAAAAGTTTTGAAGAGTTGGAAAATATCAAGGCGGCTATTGCGATCACTGACAAAGTCTTTGAGAAGATTTTAGAGATAATCTCGCCCAGTGTTACAGAGCGTGATGTTGCAGCAGAGATTTCATATTGGAACAAAAAATTCGGGGCAGAAAAAGATGCGTTCGAGCCGATTGTAGCATCTGGTCCACGTGCGGCGCTGCCACATGCACGTGCCAGTCATCACTTGATTCAGAACAATTCACTTGTGGTCATTGATATGGGCTGTGTGGTCAATGGTTATTGCTCTGACCAGACGCGAACGGTTGCAGTAGGGAAAATTTCTCAAGAGATGCGCCGCGCTTATGAGACAGTACTCGAGGCACATTGGCTTGGAATTCGCTCAGCGAAAGTAGGCATGCAAGCCAAAGCGTTAGATGGCATCGTGCGTGAGTTTCTTACGCAGCGTGGCTATGGTGAAGCATTTTCGCATGCACTTGGACATAGTGTCGGATTGCAAGTGCATGAAGTCCCCACGATTGGGCGCAAAACCGAGATGTGCTTACCTGCAGGGTGCACCATCACGATTGAGCCGGGCGTTTATGTGCCAAATCAGTTTGGTGTGCGCATTGAAGATATTGTATTTCTGACCGATGACGGTGCATTTCCACTGCCCTCTGCGCCCAAAGAATTGATTGAGCTTTAAGTTCAACACGCCTATGACGAATGCTTCATGAAGTTATGAGGCAGACAGACCTTCGCAATAGTCGCAATAGATGCTGCTGAAAAACTTTAGACAACTCTTGAGAGTATGAGAATTTGTCGACTTATACACAAGTCCGTTCTTTTGTAACAGTGAAAAAGTCCAATTCTTCAAACAATGAATCAGACAATGAAATACAAACTTCTTGGGAAGTCTGGTCTGAGAGTCTCAGAATTCTCACTTGGGACAATGACGTTTGGATTAGAATGGAAATGGGGTTCAGATAGGGAAGAAAGCAAGCGTGTCTTTGAACTCTATGCTAATGCAGGCGGCAATTTTATAGATACAGCCAATCGCTATACGGAAGGTACAAGCGAAAAGCTTGTCGGTGAGTTTATTGCAAGCGATCGTGATCACTTTGTGCTAGCGACGAAGTACTCACTTTACGATCGAATGAATGACCCTAACTTTTGTGGCAATCATCGCAAAAATATGATGCGCTCTGTTGAGCAAAGTCTTAAACGTCTCAACACTGACTACATTGATTTGCTTTGGCTGCATATATGGGATGCAACGACACCTGTTGATGAAATTTTGCGTGGCTTGGATGATCTGGTGCGACAAGGTAAGGTGCACTACATTGGCATTTCTGATACACCTGCGTGGGTAATTGCGCAAGCAAATACCATGGCAGAACTTCGAGGCTGGACAAGTTTTGTGGCTTTGCAGATTGAGTATAGCCTTTTGCAACGCACGCCAGAGCGTGAATTGCTACCGATGGCAAAAGCCTTTGGGCTAACGGTTACGCCTTGGGGAGCAATTGGTGGCGGGGCACTGACAGGAAAATACCTCCATAACGAATCAGGTCGGCTGCCCGAGCACAGTTCGCGTCGTTCTGAGCGCGCTAATAAAATTGCCGAAGTCGTATTACAGGTTGCATCTGAGCTTGGCGTCAGTGCGTCGCAAGTTGCTATTCAGTGGTCGCGTCAATACCCTAAGCAAGAAGTCATTCCGATTATCGGTGCACGCACCGAAGCACAACTGCGCGACAATCTCGGTGCACTAAGCCTCACACTGCCTGATGAAGCCATGGCTAAACTCGATGAAGTCAGCAAGATTGACTTAGGCTTCCCACACGATTTCTACAAAACTGATGCCGTCAGGCTAAGCCTATTTGGCGGGCTGTATGACAAAATTCAACTTCGCTACGACTAACGCTCAATGAAAAACAGCGTCAAAATCATCATTGGTCTTTCACTATCCTTGCTCTTTATCAGTATCGGTGCGGTAGTTGCACTCTATGTAATTTTGCATAAATCCTTGCCGAAATATGACACGGCATTTGAGCTGCAAGGGCTCCATGCGCCTGTCACAATTTACTACGATGAGTATGCCGTAGCACACATTGAAGCAGATAATGAAGATGATTTGTTCTTTGCGCAAGGATTTGTGCATGCACGTGAGCGGCTGTGGCAAATGGATATTTCGCGTCGAGCTGCAAAAGGTGAGCTTGCCGAAATCTTAGGTGAATCCACACTTACGTTTGATAAACTCTTTCGCACAATCGGACTGCGTCGACTGGCAGATTCACTTTGGAAAACGTCGACGCTCTCAGAAGACAGTCGACGCGCCTTACTGGCTTACACCAAAGGTGTCAATGCTTATCTGCAACATGTTAGAGAAAAAAAAGCCAGTCTGCCAATTGAGTTCGACATCTTGCAATATGAGCCTGCAGAATGGAAACCTGAGGATTGCCTTGCAATTGTACGCCTGATGGGCTGGGAACTCAACATTGCGTGGCATATTGATGTTGCGCTCGCTGATGTGACTGCCAAAGTCGGCTACGAAAAAGCACTGAGCCTCTATCCCGATTATCCTAAGAATAAGCCAACCATTGTCCCTGTCACTGTCGATTCGCTGAAGAAAATGGCAAATGTGCTCAATGCTTTGCACAGAGCAGATAAAGCCTATCGTGAATTTTCGGGAACCTTAGGCTCTCACATTGGCAGCAACAGTTGGGCAGTTACACGCTCAAAGTCAGCAACTGGCAAAGCGATTTTAGCGAACGATCCGCACTTGGGATTTCTTGCACCTGCACGCTGGTATGAGCTGCAGCTCTACTGTGAACGTGCGGGCATCAATGCTGCAGGGTGCTCACTGCCCGGTGTGCCCTTCATCGTCTTAGGTAAAACGGACAACATCGCTTGGGGCTTAACTAACATGATGATCGATGACTGCGATTTCTTTGTCTCACTCGACTCGAGCGAAACCTTTCAGGAAATGTTCGAGGAAATCAAAGTCAAGGGTGGAATTACTGTGCCACTCAAAGTGCGTCTGTCAAAGCATGGGGTAGTAATTCCTAACGACATCTATGCAGGCTATCAAGGTTCATCGTCGCCGCTTCTGGGGAGCTATGTTATTTCGATGAAGTGGACGGGCTTAGAGCAATCTGATGAAGCGCGCACGTTTTTAGAATTGCTCAAAGCGAAAAATTGGCAAGACTTTCGCAACGCACTACGGCACTATGCACTGCCTGGACAAAATTTCCTTTACGCTGATCGTGAGGGCAACATTGGCTATCAAGCGGCAGGTAAATTGCCTATTCGGCGCGATCAGCAAGGGTTTCTTTTGCGCAATGCCTCAAAGCCAGAACAAGATTGGCAAGGCTATGTACCCTTTGAAGAATTGCCGTCGCTTTACAATCCATCAACTGACATGATTGTCACGGCAAACAACAAAATCATGCCTGATAGCTACAAGTACTACATCTCATCGCTATGGGAACCGTCAAGCCGAGCCGAACGTATCACAGAACTTTTGCAAAGCAAAGACAAATTCACCAGCAGTGATTTTGAGCGCATGCAATCGGATGTGGTCTCTCCACATGCCCGACAGATGCTACCATTTTTGCTGAGTGCCTTAGCAAGTGATGTGCTGCCAGAGCATCAAAAGCCGATTCAATTTTTGCGCAACTGGAATGCCGATTTTACTGAAACCTCAATTGCGGCAACAATTTACGCCCAGTGGTTCAAACAACTTTTGCGCAATACGCTGCGTGATGAATTAGGCGAAGAACTCTTTCAGAATTATCTCTCACTTGTCAATGCCCCGACACGCGTGATGGCAAAACTGCTGGCTGACTCTACACTGAGCACAGAGCTGCGCGACTCCCTGATGGTGCAAGTTGTACGCTATAACTCATGGTTTGATAATGTGCAAACACCAGAGATAGAAACACGCGACGATATAGTTCGCAAAAGTTTTGATGAGGCGATTGCAATTTGCGAAAAGAGTTAGGCGAAAATGAAGCCGAGTGGCAATGGGGCAAGGTGCATCAATTAACGGTGCGACATGTGTTTGGTCAGAAAGCAAAAGACGGAAGCGAAAATTCGCTGGGCAAAATTTTCAATTTAGGTGCATTCAAAACAGCAGGGAGTTCAACCACAATCAACAACGGCGAATATCATTATCGCACTTCAGACAGCACGGGATTAACATTGATTGACGCTGCACAAAAGTTAGGTGCAAGCTCACGACGCGTGATAGATTTTTCGGAGAAAAACTTCCGCAGCATTCTTCCAGGTGGCAACAGCGGTCATGTCATGAGTGCACATTATAGCGACCAGCTGCCGCTTTGGTTACAGGGCAAACTGAAAACGTTTATCACCGATATGGTCGTCCTGCGACAAGGGCGTTATCCTCTCACGCGCCTCTTACCAAAGAATTAGTTGAGCTGTTCATTTCAACCTGAGCTGGTAGAACGGTGCTTGATTTTGCCAGTGCTATGGGTAAGCATTTTACAAAAGATGTCTTTTCGCTTTGCCAATTTTCCAAGATGCGTATGGCAGTCTGGCTCTCTGTGTCGGCAGCATATTCAGTAAGCAGGGCGTGCAGTTCTTCTTCATCGCTTGGCGTGAGTTCAAGCATCGTTAGGTATTGATGATTGATGAAAATTTGATTGGGGCGATAAAGATAGGCTTTGCCGCCAGTCATGCCTGCGCCGAAGTTCTGCAGCAATTTGCCAAGAACGACAACGAGCCCGTTGGTCATATACTCGCAAGCATGCAGTCCAACACCTTCGACGACGGCAATTGCGCCGCTGTTACGCACAGCGAAGCGATCCCCAGCATGCCCGCGCACGAAAAGTTTTCCACCTATAGCGCCGTAGAGCGCGCAGTTGCCGATAATCGCATTTGTCTCTGGCGTAAATCGTGCTGAGGAACTTGGGACAATCACCACCTTGCCGCCAGACATAGATTTGCAGACCGAATCGTTGGCTTCACCTTCGAGGCGTGCATAAATCCCATCAGTGAGGAAAACCCCGAAGCCTTGACCGGCACTGCCTTTGAAAGTGAAGTGGAGTTTGCCGAGAAATTTAACTTCATCTGAAGCAAAGCCTTCTTGCTGGCGCTTGCAGCGAATGCGCTGTGCAATTTCACCTGAAAGTGTCGCAAGTACAGCGCGGTCAGTTGGACGAATCTCGTAAGTAAGTGCTAAGGACAGGAATTTACCACGCTCAAAGGCATCTAAGACAGGTTGAGCGTCTTGCAGAATGCGTTGGTTAAGTGCACTGATACCATCATTGAAAATGCCTTTGGGTGCAGAAGCTTGACTGTGCAAGTAGGGTGGCTCACCGCCCAAGAAGAACCTCAAGTCGAGCTTACGCTCATTGATAAGCGATAGGCATCGCTCATTGATTGTGAGCAGGTCAGTTCTGCCTATCAAGTCTTGGAGCGTTGGCACGCCAAGTTGTGCTAGATGCTCACGTACCTCATTAGCCAGCAAGCGCAACAGTTTGATGATATGGTCTTTATGACCTTTGTATTTGGCTTTGAATTTTGGATCGTGCGTGGCAATACCAGTGGGACAGGTATTTTTTTCGCAGATGCGAGCCATGACGCAGCCTTCAGCGACGAGCAAGAGTTTGCCGAACTCAAAGCCTTCTGCGCCTAAAATTGCTGCAAGGATGATGTCTTTGCCAGTGAAGAGTCCGCCGTCTGTGCGCAGTTGCACAGCTTGTCGCAGTTGATTTTCAAGCAGGGTGCGATGGACTTCCAATAAGCCAAATTCCCACGGCAAGCCAGCATGTTTCATAGATGAGAGAGCCGCGGCGCCAGTGCCGCCATCACAGCCAGAGATGTGGATGATATCGGCGCCAGCTTTAGCAACACCTACTGCAATCGTGCCGATGCCGACGCCTGAGACGAGTTTGACACTGATTTTAGCGGTGGGGTGAACTTGTCGCAATTCGTAGATGAGTTCTTTCAAGTCCTCGATGCTGTAGATGTCGTGCATAGGTGGCGGTGAAATCAGATCAATGCCAGTAAGGGAGTGGCGCGCCTTTGCAATGTCAGCATTAACCTTAGCTGCCATCAATTGACCACCTTCACCGGGCTTAGCACCTTGCGCAATTTTAATTTGAATTTCTTTGCCTGAAATCAGATACTCTGCTGTTACGCCAAACCGCCCTGAGGCAACTTGTTTCGTATGCGCGGTGATACCTTCTTTGAAGTAGTACGGATTTTCGCCGCCCTCACCTGAATTGGAGCGCCCGCCAATCTCTTGCATCGCAAGAAAAATATCGCGCTGCGCTTCGGCACTAATTGCCCCAAAACTCATTGCGCCAGCACCGAAGGTCTTGAGAATGTCTTCTTGCGATTGCACATCGCTCAGTGCAAGTGGCTGCCGTGCATGCTTCAAATCAAGCAAATGACGAATGTTGACAGGCTCAGCGTCTTCACCGAGCTTGAGATAGGCCTGATAGAGGGTGCGCTCATCTGTTGCTGTATGGGTCTGGCGAACAAGTCTATGAACGAGTCTCGAGCGCGCATTCGTCATAGAATGCTTTTCACCTTCAGTACCCACATGATGCTCTTTGTATTGGAAGGTGTGTGGCAGTCCTTCGCGTGCAAAAGCAAGTGCCGTATGGTGCAGACGTTGCTCAATGACATCGTCGAATTCCAGACCACCAATTGGTGAAAAGAGCCCGGGGAAGAACTCTTCGATAAGTGATTTGCCCAAACCCACTGCTGAAAAGAGCATAGAGCTTTGATAGCTCTTGACAACTGAAATCCCCATTTTGCTCATCACTTTGAGTAAGCCGATTTCAAGCGCTTTGATAAGGTTAGCTTCACGTACATCAGGTGAGAGAGCATCTAGTGCGGGTGAGCTACCAAAGCGAGCAAGTGATAGTGCAAGGTACGGGCAAACTGCTCTTGCACCAAAACTGATGAGACAAGCAAGATGATGAATGGAGCAGACTTCGCCTGAGTGCACCACAAGAGAAGCAGCTAATCTCAAACCAGCATTGTTAAGTGCCTGAATGACGGCACGTAGTGCGAGCAGGATAGGAATCGAGGGACGCGCAAACGATGCTGCAGCGTCAGAGAGAATGATGATAGAAACGCCCTGTTTGACGGCTTCAATTGCAGCTTTGCCAAGTTCATGAAGTTTTGCCCGCGCACCGATAGCGCCTGCACTGCGTGAAAAAGTCGTATCCAACTCTTCTGCAAGAAGGCGCGAATCAGGCGAATGAGAAGAACCACGCTTGAATGACGACACAAACGCCATTTTACCAAGCGAGAGCACAGGACTCGATAGCTCAATGCCAAGCGGCGGAGGAATAAGTTCTTTCGTAGAAAAAATATTTGGCTTTTTGCCGAGTTCTACAGACAAATCGGTGACCATAGCTTCTCTGATGTAATCTACAGGGGGATTAGTAACCTGGGCAAAGTGTTGATAGAAGTAGTCAAAGAAACTGCGCGGTTCATCAGAGAAAATGGCAAGGCGCGCCGTGTCGCCCATAGAGCCGATAGGCTCTTTGCCGGTCAAAATCATGGGAATCAGCACTTTCTGTTCATCTTCTTGCGACCAGCTAAAAATTTTGCGTTGCTCAAGTGAGGGCGGTGCACCTTGAACAGTCAAGGCTTTTGCGTGCAAAAGGTGTGTGTCAAACACTGCGTCACGATACTCAGGTGAATCTGCAGGGTCAGTAAAGTCAATCTCGCCTGTCTCCAAGTTCATCACGACACCAGAGCCTGCTTGCAGTGTGCCTTTAGCAAGAATAGTGCTGTCATCGAGATTAAACGAGCCTGCTTCAGAAGAGAGATAAAAATGGGTGTCGGTCATAGCCCAGCGGCAAGGGCGAAAGCCATTTCGATCGAGCCGTGCGCCCACGTATTTGCCATCAGAAAATGTGATAAACGCTGGGCCATCCCATGGCTCCATGGCTCGCGACCAGAATTTGTAGAAGGGTTTAGTGCTATTAGCAGGCGGCACAAGAATCGCGAGCACATCTGCAATGTTAGGAATGCTGCTGCGATAGAGCAAGGCTTCGACCATTTCGTTAAGTGAGCCGGTATCGCTGATGCCATGATGCGTGAGGAGTTCGCCTTCACGCAAGCCCAGAACATTTTCGCGTGAAAAGCCCCATGAGCGGTTGCCAGCAATGGTGTTGATTTCACCGTTGTGTGCAATAAGACGAAACGGCTGTGCCTTATCCCATGCTGTGCGCGTATTGGTGCTAAAACGCCGATGAAACATCACAAAGCGCGTTTTATAGCGCGCATCGTTGAGATCAAGATAAAAGTCAGCAAGTTTATCTGCTGTGGTAAGCGCTTTGTAGACAATCGTATTGGTGGAAATGGAGGCGAAGAAGAATTCCTTCAGACCTTGGTCGCTGACGCGCAGACGCGTTGCTTGCTTAGCTGCATAGAGTAATTTGTTGAATGAATCATCTGTACGGCAATGCTCTGGGCGACGAATGATGACGTGTGTGATAAACGGCATGGATTTACGCGCATCGTTGCCCAGCACACTCGGGTTGATTGGCACATCACGATAGGCTTCAATTTGCAGACCAAAGAATTTGAATGTATCCGCCAAAATTTTTAGCGCAAGTCGACGTCCTTCAGCGTCAAGCGGAATGAACAGCGCCGCAATAGCCACCGAACCTTTCTCGTAGCCAAATAGCTCGAAAGGAATATCGGTCATGATGCCTGCACCATCGCTGGAAAGTCTGTCTGCACCGCAGGCACCACGATGTTCCATACAGCACAGTGCCGCAAGGGCTTGGTCTAAGTGCGCACGCGCTGCAAGCCCATGCCGACTGGCAAGAAAGCCAACCCCACACGCCGATTTCTCCTCACGATAGATCATATTTTCCATGCTTCTGAACGATTTGGAACTGTTCTAGGAAGTTGCTCGACTTCTCATTGTGCAAGGCAGACAAGCAAAGAAAAGCTGTGTGCAGCCGAACGTGCCTAACGCTAATTGGAAAATGTGCAGGTAAAGAAATAAGAAAAATTTTTATGGTTTTGTCAAGTCCACCGTGGTGTAAATGCAAATTGAGGTGTAGGCTATGCAGATGCCTTAGCAGGTGGTGCTTTCAGCAAAAGCAAGGTGCGAAGTGCACTGCCTGTAGCGCCACCAAGCCCGCCGATAATAAAGCCAAGGATACCTGTAGCGACCACAAGCAAACTTGGGCTGGGCAACTGCAGCAGCACTGCAATTTTAGTTGCAATCAAATCGCTGGTACTGCCAAGTAAAGACAGTGCAATGCCGAGCCAAACACCACCAACGAGCACCGCACCAACGACGAAGCCAAGCCATGCCCGTGATATCAAAAGCAGAGCGACAATAAACGCAATGAGCCACCAAAGCCACCAAGCTGAAATCAATCCTTCCCAAGCCTTCATGAAAAAATTGCCAGTACCTTCACCGGGCAACATGACAAATTTGCTCAATGTGCCTTGACCTACATCGTTTGCAGAGCGCAAAAAGTGCAGTGGATAATATCGCCCATCTGCCCAGTCAGAGATAAAATTATCGTAGAACGGTGAGCCCGGATTACCAGATTGTCCGCCCGGATAAATGCCCCACGCTTTCATGGTATCGCCAAGTTGTACCACCATGCGCCACGAAGGACCAAAGCGCTCGGCGGTGGCATTGACGGTATTGTAATTGCCGGATGTAGGCAGCATGCGTGAAAAGGCACTTAGGCGTGCAAGGTGCTGAATTGTCGTTTTGCGTATCTCCCGCCATTTCCAGTTTTCGCCGAAGTCGCCATAGCGTTGCGTGAGTGTATCAATAGCCGCACGAAAGGCAGCAACGGTAAGGTCTGAGAGCGTCTCTACCACAGGCGTGCGGGTATCGTCAAGAAAAGAAACAGTGGCACTGCCTGTAATTTGTGCAGCCGTAACATTGCGCATCGGGCGCGGGAGAGCATTGGGTAAATCATCATCCCAAATGGTATGACTAAGTTCAGTAGCAAAGGCTTCAAAAATCGTAGGTGCAATAAGGTCAGGGCGATACTCAAAATTCCAGCGGCGCAGTTCATCGAGGCACTTTTGTTCCAGCGTAGAAAGTGAAGCAGAAGATAAAGCGCTGAGAAGTGTAGGCAAGATAAGACGCGCATAGAGATTGACATTGTCAGTTTGCAGCGACATCATTTGTTCTGGTGAGAGCTTGCCTTTTGCAATCCATTCCTTTAACTGCTCATTGATGCGGGCACTGCGCTCAAAGGCAGCGTAGTCCCATCCTAAGTAGTAAGGATATGCAGAGTCGCTGGGCTGTTGGTTAGCTGAACTGACAAAGCCTCGCTCTGGATTGAAAAGGTGCGGCAGGTCGTTGCGTGCAAGGCGTGATGGCATCAGTGCTGCAGGGTCGGTGGCATCTAAAATGCTTGCACCTTGATACGGCTTGCGAATCGGGAAATTCCCATTGTGCCAGATGGCAATGTCGCCCGACTTGCTTGCAAAAGCAAAGTTTTGTGCGGGTGTGTTGTAATGCGAAAGTGCGTCAAGGTAATCACGGTAAGTCTTAGCACGATTAAGTTTAAGGAAAGTCAAAAGCTCGTTGTTGGATTCTGTGGCAAGCCAGCGCAGGGCTTTACCTTTGGGCACACGCGCGTCAAAGACGCTGTCCGTAGAAAGGTATGGAATGGGTCCAAAGCGTGTGTAATAAATGGTGTCAATGATGCTGGGGCGTCCACGCACTTTAATTTCTTCAACGACGCGCTCAATCGGGAAGGTCTCGTTGCCATAGCGATAAGTCTGGCGCGTGCGTTCATCGAACTTGACATCATACCAATCGAGCACATCAGAGCCTGCGTTAGTCAATCCCCAAGCAATCTCATGATTAAAGCCAATGATAACGCCAGGCAGTGATGGTGCCGAGACCCCATAGACATTGATGCCCGCGCTGTCGCAGACAAGCTGGACTTCATACCAAATTGAGGGTAGATTCAAACTCAGGTGTGGGTCGCTGCAGAGTATGGGATAGCCGCTTACCGTATACTTGCCTGATACCGCCCAGTTGTTGCTACCAAAGAAAAAATCGTCTTCCAGGGAGGAGCGATTGTTGTCGGTGGAGCGAAGTGTGTCATGGGGCAAGGCGCGTGCGCTGTCGGATTGGATTGGAAGTGAAAGCGAGTCGAAGGTAGGGGCGTTAGGCTGAACGGCTCGCATCAGCGCGCATGGGGCAATCGGTTCTGCATACGGTGGATGAATCGGGTAAATTGCTTGCAGTTTTTCTTTGGAGAGTAGAACTTCTGCTTTTGTGAAAGCTGCATCACTGTTACGAAAAGTGAGGTCAAAAGAAAAACTTGCAAAAAGTGCGGCGGTTTTCTCAATCGACCATTCTTCGGGGCGATAGTCCAAGAGTTTATACTCAATAGGTAGGGTTTGTGCCGTTAGCGATTCAATCCACGCATTGACCCCATCCGTGTAAGCAGAGACTGCAAGACGCGTGTCAGGATGCAGCACGATGTTCTTGGCAGCAATTTTAGCTAAGTCAGGCATGCCAATGCGGCGCCGAAAGCGGTCGAACTCCACAGCGCGTGCACCAATCACTTCCGAGAGGCGCCCCACAGCAGCCAAAGCCTGAAACTCCATCTGCCACAGGCGATGACGCGCAGTAAGATAGCCTTGTGCAAAGTAAAGGTCATGGGGTGTCTTAGCAAAAATGTGAGGCACTTGCCGCTCATCCCAGACAACATCAACAGGGTGCTCGAGTTGCGGGAGAGATAATTGCTTAGGCAAAGAGTCCAAGGCACGGTTATTTGTCCAAAAGCCCGAAAACGGATTGAAAAAATTACCTAAGGGCGGCAGTGGTGCAAAGAATGCACTTAGAGCATAGAATGCGCCACCCGAAGCAAACAGCCAAAGAAAAAGACGAAGCAGTTTCATTGAAAGTCAGTGATGCTACTACAAAAGGTTACTCATGAAGTCAGTCCGAAAGGTGAGTTAGTGCTGCGCTAATATCCCAGAGGCGTTTGGCGTCAGCAAGATTTTGGGCCGCGCTCGAAGGCAAGACCATGCGCTTGTTGTCAAAATACTTGCCTGTAATGCCCTCAACATCGGGCGATGAGGCAAGATAGACCGATGTTTCTGCGCCTTTTTCAGGACTTGTAAGAAAAATGCCAGCAAGCGTATTGATAATACCCAAGTTGCGAAAAAGTTTTGTGCCAATCACACCAGGATGCAGAGCGTTGACCGTTACACCTGTGCCCTCAAGTCGACGAGCAAGCTCAATCGTGAAGAGAATGTTAGCCAGTTTCGATTGGCTATAAGCACGCCAGCCGCTGTAACTTTTTTCACCCTGAAGATCGTCAAAATCCATGCGGGCACCAAAATGTGCAGCAGAGGAGACATTGACAATGCGTGAGGGCGCAGCCGCTTTGAGATGCTCCAAAAGCAAATTCGTAAGCAGAAAATACGCAAGGTGATTGACTGCAAACGTCATCTCGATACCATCAACAGAGAGCTTGCGCTCGTTTTCGACAATCCCAGCATTGTTGAGCAGAACATCGAGTTTAGGATAAGTCTGTTTAATTTCTTGAGCAACCCGTCGGATTTCTGCTTGCGAAGAAAGGTCAGCAGCGAAAGTATCCAATTCAGCATCAGGCACAGCGTGAAGAATTGCCGCTTTGGCGTCATCGCATTTGGCTTGTGTTCGACAAAGTAAGCCCACACGTGCACCCATTTTGGCTAAGGCTTTTGCGCTCTCGAACCCGATGCCAGAGTTTGCGCCCGTGACAATGCAAAATTTCCCCTTCATTACAGCTTTAATTTTTTGTTTTGCGATAACAACTAAAACAAGATAGCAAAGTTTTTTGCTCCACGGTCCTTGTGTCACAAAAGAGAGGCTCAAAGCCGTGTAGGTTCCAGCGTGAAGCTAGCAAAGTCGGCAAGATGCGCCATTTAATTTGAAAGTGTTTCCACTCTGACTTTCACCACGCCCGCTTGAATCATTTCAATTTGACGTGCTGCAGCAGGCGAGAGATCAATAATGCGACTTTTGTTGTTAGGCGGCAAGCGGTCGTTGATGCGCACAATCACACTTTTGTTGTTGGAAAGATTAGTTACGCGTACGCGTGTGCCAAAAGGTAGATTCAGATGTGCAGCCGTCATGGCATTGACGTCAAAAATTTCACCGCTGCTGGTGCGCCGCCCATGAAACTGTGCGGCGTAGTAAGACGCCATGCCTTCTTCGGACGAGACAATCTGCGAGCCTGAAGACTCGGTAATGGATTGAGCAGGGTTGTTGAGTGCAGACCTTGTCGGTTGTGCTGAAGAAGCTGTGCGCGCTGCGGATGAATTTTCAGAAGGCGTCTTTGCAGAGGAAGTAAAACGCGCAACCGAGCGGCAACTCAAAGCGCTGAACAAAAGCGCAAAGAGCAAAAGTGGGAAAGAGAGGCGAAGTGTCACGCGCATGGTATTGAGAATTTATCAGCCAAGACAAAATTCAAGATAATGCATCAAACAACGGTCGATAGAGAGCATAGACTGTGATCTAGTTGCTGCATGTTGATGAGTGAGGCGAACGAGCGGTCCTGAACAGTGAGCGATCTGCATAGCGATAAGTGATTTCCTTTAAGAAGTAGATTGAACGGCATGAAGGCGCGAAAATTTTTTGACAAGCGCAAAACCAAGCAGCATAGCCAGAATGGGATAAATTGATGAGAAAAGATAAATCTTCTCGAGGGCAAGATGTTGCCGCAGAGGTGCGATGCCATACGACACGATGCCAATGCCAAGCATCACAAATGCGCTCATCAATCCGCCTGTCATAGCAGCTTGCTCTGGGAAGTATTTTATGGCAAGACTAACATTGAGCGGAAAAAACGCAGAACATCCAAAGCCAGCAAGTAAAAAGCACAAGAGCAGATTCGACTCGCTATTGACAATTGGTGTAAGTAAAAACGCCAGTGCCATCATCGGTGGTAAAACAAGATAGATTTTTTCAGCGCCAAGAGAACGGGCAAGTATCGAAGCCAGAAGCCGTCCAAAAGTCAGTGCAAACCAGAATGCTGAAAGCCCTGAACTTGCACTTGACAAGGATAGTCCTTTTGTCTCCACAAGAAAGATCACCGACCAGTTTGAAAATGTAGCTTCACACAGAGCGTAGAGTACGGCAACGATGCAGAAGAGCCAAAGTCCGAATGGAACGCTTGGCGTTGCGTTGTTAGAAGATGCATGCGGGATGTTGGCTTGAAGTGGTAAGGTGAAAGAAACAATTGCAAGTGCAAAGAGCAGAAGTGAGGCGGCAGCAGGATAGGACGCCCAGCCAAAAAAAAGTTTGTGCAAAAGCCAGCAGTGTAGGAGCAAGTGTAGCGCCAATGCCGAAAGCCACATGCACGAAGATAATTGCAGCATCGCGGTGTGTCGGGAAAAATTGCGTTGGGTAGAAATTAACGGCAGTGCCTGTAAAGCCAAATCCGATGCCCAGAATAGAAATCGAAAGCAGCACGAGGGCATAGCTTTGTGCTGGGTAGCTTAGCGCAAGCAAAAGTTGCGAGAGTGTATAGCCAAATGTGCCGATGAGGAAAATGGTCTTCAGCGGCAGTCGATGCACAAGAAAGGCAGCAGTAAGAGAGCTGCTGATAGCAAAGAAAATCATGGCAAGGTAGAGCAGACCGTAATTGCTATCGCTAAAGCCATGATGCGTTTTGAATATGGTGGCACTGGCAGGGAACACGATATTGCCAATACCTTGAAAAAAGGCGACTGCATAAACTAAAGCAATTTCCGCCCGTCGAGATTGCAAGATCATTTCAGCATGTATGACTTGGGCAAAGCTAAACTGTAAATATAGCAAATGTCCGCACGCAGCAGCGATAATGTAGGCATGGTTGTTACATAAAGATAGAGTGCAAAATCTGCTGACGATTTGAACAAGTTTTATTTCGAGAGATACTTTGGATTAGCTGAAAAGAAAAGTAAATTTCAAGACGTGTAGCCTGCGGCTTGGTACAGCAAGCCACCAAGGCATCTTCAACTCTAACTTCAGAAACCGTTTTATCAGAGAAAGGTAGTAAAGTAGTATGGCAGTAGAAACTGAAAATCCGAAAACCGCCGCGAAACTTCCCTACTTCGCTGGCTTCCAAGGCGCTGTGCAACGCATACTTGAATACAAATGGCGTCCTGGCATGTGGGCATGGATTTTGCACCGCATTTCAGGAATTGGAATGGTCGTCTATCTTGTCATTCACATTTTTGGATTGCGTGCACTCTACGACCCTGCTAAATTCGATGCCCTGATGAGTTCATATCGAAGCCCGCTCTTCAAACTAGGCGAGTTTGCCTTGCTTGCTATCGTTACTTATCACTCCATCAATGGCTTTCGCATTGTGATGGTGGACTTCTTGGGCTGGTCGCCAAAGCAGAAACGTATGTTTTATGCGACGCTTGCGCTTTCGGCCCTCATTATTCTGCTGGGCGGCTATCCGATTCTCGCCCCGTATTTTATTACGCCACTCTTCAAATAAATTGAGAAAGGAAGTTTAGTGCAATGCAACGAGAAGCAAAGAAAAGCGGTGCGTTCGGTTGGTTCTTCCAGCGTGTCTCAGGTGTGCTCCTGCTTGCCACGCTCATTGGGCACTTCTGGGTGCAGCACATGCCAACCGATTATCTTGCCGATGAAGAAGAATACAGGCAAATTCGTGCAACTTACGCCGAAAAATATCCTGAATACAAAAAAGCGGTTGAAGCTGGCATGATTAGCGACCCGAAATTTGGTGAGCATATTATCACTTACGAAAAAGTAACCAAGCGTCTTTCGAATCCACTTTGGAAGGTCTTTGATTTGCTCTTTCTCATCTTCGGGCTTTATCATGGCTTCAATGGTCTGCTCAACATTATTGATGATTATGCCAAGAACAAAGGCTTGCGCCTGACGCTGGTTGCCACTTGTTGGGTGCTAGCGCTCTCGCTCTTTGTGATTGGTGCACAAACAGTGCTGACGGCAGGACCATACAATCCGCCGAGTTTCAGCCTCAGTCAAGTGCTGCCATAAGCATGAGCCAACATGCAACTCATAGGCAATGTTTTAGGCAGGTGTAAATAACTCATAAACAAACTCAAATTAACAGTAGTACTATGTCAGTGTTTAATCATGATATTGTCATTGTCGGTGCAGGTTTAGCTGGATTGCGTGCTGCGGTAGAGGCTGCAGAGTATTGCGATGTAGCAGTGATTTCAAAATTGCATCCGCTGCGCTCGCACTCGGGGGCAGCACAGGGCGGAATTTGTGCGGCATTAGGCAACGAAGAAGAAGATTATCCGTTGTGGCATGCTTTTGATACCGTTAAAGGCTCAGATTATCTAGGCGACCAAGATGCAATTGAAGTCATGTGCAACGACGCACCACGCGCAATCATTGAAATGGAGCATTTTGGTGTGCCGTTCTCACGCACCAAAGAAGGTAAAATTGCACAGCGCCCGTTTGGTGGACACACGCGCAATTTCGGTGAAGCGCCTGTCCGACGTGCTTGCTATGCTGCTGACCGCACAGGACATGTCTGTCTGCATACACTCTACGAGCAATGCATCAAACGCAAGGTACGCTTCTACAATGAGTTTCAAGTGATGGACCTTTGCGAAACGGATGGTGTTATCTGCGGCGTGGTTACCTACAACATTCGCACGGGTGATATTGACCTGTTCAATTCCAAAGCTGTCATGTTTGCCACGGGTGGATTTGGCAGAGCATACAAAACCACATCTAATGCACATGCAAATACTGGTGATGGTCTTGCAATTGCAATGCAGCACGGCATTCCGCTGGAAGATATGGAGTTTGTGCAATTCCACCCGACAGGCCTCTATCGCTTAGGCATTTTAGTAACAGAAGGTGCACGCGGAGAAGGCGGTGTCTTGCGCAATGCGGCGGGGGAGCGATTTATGGAACGCTATGCGCCAACGGTCAAAGACCTTGCGCCGCGCGATATGATTTCACGCTCTATGTATCTTGAAGTACGCGAAGGTCGTGGCGTCGGCAAAAACAAAGACTACATCAATCTTGACCTCACGCACCTCACACTCAAGCAAATTGAAACCAAGCTGCCAGAAATCTCAACCTTTGCTAAAATTTATCTCGGCGTCGATCCCTCAAAGACTCCTATTCCAGTACAGCCCACCTGTCACTACGCGATGGGCGGTATCCCAACGAACATTGATGGCAAAGTGGTCTACAACGACAAAAACGATGTAAAAGTCGGATTCTGGGCTGCAGGTGAAGTTGCGTGCGTCTCGGTGCATGGCGCAAATCGCTTAGGCACGAACTCTCTCTTAGACCTGATTGTCTTTGGGCGGCGTGCAGGAAAAGACATGGTCAAGTTTGTGCAGGAAACCAAAGGCAAAATGCCGCTGCAAAAGAATGCAGATAAGAAAGTGCGTGAAAAACTCGATGCAATTCTCTCCCGCACACAAGGCGAAAGCATCGGTAAAGTGCGTGAAGACTTGCAACAAATGATGATGGATAAAGTCGGAGTATTCCGCACAGAAGAATTGCTCGCTGAAGCCTGCCGTGATATCAAGGCACTGCGTAAGCGCGCAAAGAATGTGGTGGTGCAAGACAAAGGTAAGGAATTCAACACCGACCTGCTGGATGCTGTTGAACTCGAGTTTATGATTGAATACTCCGCCACTATTGTTGAAGGCGCTTATCACCGCAAAGAGTCACGTGGCGCACACGCCCGCGAAGATTACCCAAAACGCGACGATGCTAACTGGCTCAAACATACGCTCTGCCTCGTGCATGAGGATGGACAGACCGAACTTTCTTTCAAGCCGGTCAATATGGCACTTGCAGAACGCGACTGGGAATACCGTGATAAATTTGTGCCAAAGGAGCGTAAGTACTAAAATATCGTCAATCAGGTGCAGCATGAAACACAAAAAGCGAACTCTACAGAGTGCGCTTTTTTCATTGCAAAGACGTGCAAGTGATTGACAATACAGCCTATCTTTCTTGTTATTTGGTTGCAAAAATGAACAAATACCAGCCGAGTTGAGACGCAAGGAATTTTTCAAGCTGGAGTGGAATCCATCGACCAAAACGGTATTTGCGAAGTGGAAAGTGAGCTACTTTCATTTCAAGATGCGCAAAGCGAGAGAAGAGTTTTCGGATGTCGCTTTTAGCATAAACAAATGCAAATGGGCACTCTGGTCCACACGTGCAGTGATGGACAAAGTTTTCGGGTTTCAGATATGACCAGCCCTGACGCAGAAAATTTTCGTAATGCAGTTGCCACACACTTTTGTTTTGATTGCCACGCACACCAGAAAGAGCGGCACGAAGCTGTGCACGGTCAGAATCGTGTTTTCCCCAGCGCTGTAAAATTTTCATCAGAACACACAAGCGCACGAGAGCATGATTCGCACATAGTAATTAAAACTGTGCTTGTGGTAGAGCATGATGATAGCTTTGCCACCAGGTTTTAAGACACGATAGACTTCATTGAAAGCGTTAATCGGATTGGGGGTGTGGTGCAAAACACCCGTGCGAGTAGACAAAATCAAACTGCTCGTCTCTAAAGCTCAGTTGCTCTGCATTCTCAATCTGAAATGAACCTGTTAAGCCCATCACAGCAAAGTGTTTGTGTGTAGCATCAACAGCGGCTTGGGTAAGATCAACACTGTGTAGAGCGCGCCATGCTGTGCAAACATAACTCCATCAGCAGCATTGCCACACCTGATTTCCAAAACCGATTTACCTTTGGCTTCGTGGAACGGAACAAGCTGCGGAATGTGTCACTCTACTTGGTAACGAAAGGCACGATATTTTTCATAAAATTCTTTTTCGTCTTTGACAAAGTGAGTGCCACAGGCTTTGGTATTCCAAAAATCTTGAACGGGCTGAAGAGACGATGATGCTGTGTTAGCTTGAGACATTAGTATTTAGTGGAAAAAGTTTCACACTTTACCTGCCTAAAATTGAAACATCACAAACGCATTTGAGAATTAAGCTGTAACTAACTCACTGTAGCCCAGCTATCTTGAGCAGGTTGCACCTGCAGTTTGACACCAAATTTGCCCAGTTTCTTATAGTCCAATCCTGCAAAGACGGGGAACTGGTTAGCAATTTCATTGAAAATTTGGCGAGCACTCTCATACTGCCACTTGGCGCCAAGAGCCGAAGCAAGATCAGTAAGCAAGAGCCAACTGGGTTTAGCATCGACTTTATTTTCATCGGTGTGCCATTTGTCGAACTGCGTGCCGTGCTTGTCAAGACGTGAGAGCGCCATTTCTTTCATCAGTTCGCGATTTTGATGCTTGAGCGCTTTGGCAGGACGCGCCAACTGAATTACTCCTTCAAAGTTCACATACGTGCCGATAAGTTCAGCAAAGGTAGCAGCAGGCAAGACAACATCAGCGCGCTTGACAGAGTCGCTTTCATTGTAAGGCATCGCAATAAGTGTATCTACCTTGAGCAAGGTATCGAGCGAGAGCAGGGTTTCAAGTTCATCTTCTATGACGATAACGCACTTAATTTTTCCGAGCTTAATGGCACTAGCAAGCTCATCGCTAGCAATATCACGGCTCTCGATACTGAGCAACTGACAGCCTAAACGATTGGGCGTTTTATCAGCGCGAATCAGGAGATGATCATCTTCCCCTTCAAAATGCTCAATGAAATCGAGATGTGGCGTGCCGATAACATCAAAGGCGAATTTCTTAGCAAGATAATTGGCTTCCAGTGAAGCTTTGGCAGAAGCCATCACGAAAAATTTCTTCGGGTTTATATTGCTTGATAAGTGCAGCTGCTTTGTTCAGAGCGGTATGCCAGTCAGCTGGCTGTTGTGTGCCATTGACCTTGATACGAGCACCACTTACACGGTTGTCATTAACCCAGTGGAAGTTGAGGCGTGTGTCATCCGAAATAAAGTACCCATTGACGAGGGGATTGTAGCGCGCTGTAATGCGCATCACTTTGTTGTTGCGTACCCAGAGTTGAATACTCGAGCAGCGCGCATCATTGACAGCAATGGTGTCGGTGGCAGACATTTCCCAAACGCGCGCCTTAAAGCGATGAGAAGTTGAAGTCAAGGCGCCGACAGGACAAAGGTCAATGATGTTCATTGCATAGTTATTTGCATCAAGCGTCTTTGGGTCAGCAGGATTCGGGTAGTTATTCCAACCGCGCTGGACAATTTCTAAGTCGAAGGTCTTGGTGTATTCGTCAAAGAAGCGCACGCAGCGTGTGCAATTGATGCAGCGTTCGCCATCAAAGGTGATTTTTTCGCCCCATGCGACACGCTTGGGTTTATGAACCTTCTCAAATTCGTAGCGTGAGCCTTCGGGACCGTACTTGTAAGTCGTTTGCTGTAAGGGACATTCACCAGCTTGGTCGCAGGTTGGACAATCCAGCGGATGATTGATAAGAATAAACTCCAACACGCCTTTCTGTGCATTGCGCACCATCTGCGACGTGTGGTGCGTTTTGACATGCATCCCATCGGAGATTTCAGTTGAGCAAGCCGTAAGCGGTTTCGGCGTCCACATGATAACGGGCTTGCCATTTTCGTCGAGAACAGGCTGTTTTGTGGTAGGGTCAATTTTGGGTGTGCCAACTTCAACAAGGCACATACGGCAGTTGCCAGCAACAGAGAGCGCTGGGTGGTAGCAGAATCTCGGAATATCGACCTGCTCAACACCACCGCAATTGATACCATCAGCAATCTGAATAATCGTTTGCTTCGGCTTGGCTTCGTACTCTTTGCCGTCAATGAAAATCTTTGGCATAACTGGATACTACTTGGTTAATAAAAAATCGTTTTAATTTCGCTGCTCAATCCAACCCTTTCGGTGACCATCATGGCTTGACAGTTAAGTGAAAAATGCAGTATTACAAGGTAGTGCAACACGAGATGAACTGCAAAAGAGCTATATCACATTTAGCGCGTCAAGGTAGTCGTTCAATGCTTACAATTTCACAGGGCAATCCCCAGCCTGTAGGACTTTCACGGTTGAGAATGTTTGCCGTAAAAGAAACACGCAAACTATCGATTTTGAATTCATTGGCTAGATTATTGGGCTCGTAGCGTACAAGATTCGAGCCGACAATACCAAAAAAACTGCTCGGGTCATCAGGGATGCCAACACGCACCACACGGGCGTTACGGTCTGTAACTGTCTCACGAAATTCTGAGCCAGTTACACAGCCACCAAATGTGGCTACGAGCAGCAGCACGGTGAGATAAGTTTTTATTGCAGAGTGAGTTTGGCGGTTGTGATGCTGTTTTCTCTTCATCTGTCTTGAAGTTTTTCTGCTGTTGTCAAGTTTAGAGGCAAGCGGGCGCTGTCAATCAATAGCAATGTCCCACTTGCATGAGGCATTAGCTAGGACGCGCAGCATGTAGCGCGAGAGACATGCTGAGAGTTTAACCAAACTTCCTGATTCTAAAAAGCCGCTGATTTCCTCTGTGGCTTCCAGTTGCCGCTTAAAGTCAGCTTTCAAGCGCTCTTCGAAAATGTTGAGCACAGTTTGCTCTAAAGCGGTGCGTTCATCGCTCGATAATGAATGCGTCAGATAAATCGTGGCTTTCGCTGTATAGACGCTGGGTAGATAGCGCACTTCAATCTGCAAACAGTCGCCGCTCCACCTGTTATTGACGCGCGTATAGACCTGAACTTCTTTCATTGAGACGCAGTAACTGCACCAAGCACAACAAGCAAGGCGGTTTCTAGTTTCATATTCAACATGAGCTGCAAATGGTAGAAATGAAGACTTAAAGCCTCACACGCCACTTGCTGCTTTATTGACATAACGCCATTCGTGTGGCAAGGAATCAGGTGCTTTGCAGTGCTTTTCGTATTCCTCACGGAATCGCTGAATGCTGTATCGGACGGGCCACATTGCGCCATCGGCAAGTGCGCAGATGGTTCGACCTTCGACTTGCGAGCAGATTGAAA